>JAAFIJ010000011.1 GCA_013298675.1 Rhodobacterales bacterium
GATGCGGGGTCTATGGGGAGACCGACGCCGATTAAGGCGGGGATGGGTGGACAAGGCGGGGTTCGCGGCAAAGGGGGGGGCCTCCGGCGGGGATATTTAAGAACAGATGAAATTGCTTGGACTTGTGCCTAAAAGCCGTCTGGGGCGAATTCTTCTCCGGCTGTTCGTTTAGGCCGAGCGAAGAAAGGTCAGATAGTATGGAGGACGGCCCTCGCGCAGCGCTTTTTGTTCATAGCGGGTGGAGAGCCAATCGGACCATGGCGTGGCGCCCTGATCCTGCAGCGTGAAACCGGCCTGCGGCACCTCTTCCAAGGTTTGGCGCACATAGTCGGGAATATCGGTGGCGACGCGGAATTCAGCGCCGGGTTTGAGCACACGGGCGAGACCCGCAAGATAGCCGCTGGTCACGAAACGGCGGCGGTGGTGGCGCGCCTTGGGCCATGGGTCGGGATAATTCAGGAAGGCTTTGTCGATGCTTGCGGCGGGCAGCACGTCGAAAAGATCCCGCACATCACCGGGATGGATCACCAGATTGGTCACATCTGCAGCACGGATTTTGCCCAAGAGCATGGCGATCCCGTTCACAAATGGCTCACACCCGATCATGCCAATGTTAGGGTAGGTTGCGGCCATATGCACCAGATGCTCACCGCCACCAAAGCCGATTTCGAGCCAAAGGGGTTTGCCTGCGAACTGTGTCAGGTCAAGTATTTTGCGCTCGGGGTTTTCGTCGCGGGTGACAGAGCGCAGGGTCAAGGGGCCTAGATCCTCGGCCAAATAGATCTTTTGGCTGCTACGCAGGGTTTTGCCGTGGATACGGCCGTAGAAATTGCGCCGCTCGATAGGATCATACATGAGGTGGCTCCGGTCACTTTCCGCGACGCCTCTATCATGCGGTTCGCAATAGGCAAGGACCTATGCTCGGCAGCTTATGAAGTACTCTTCCGGCGCGTATAGTATTGGCGGGCAGCCGCGCGGGTCTGCGCTTCATCGGGAATTTTTTGATGTAGGCAATCGGATGTTGGACTCAGGCACTCTCCGCCAAGTGTGAGCAACGCCGTGAAACGATTTGGGGTATTGTTTTCTTGCTGAACGACCCGCGACGCGAAAAATCTGCACGCCACGGCATCTGGCGCGGTAATTGCGGGTCAGGTACGATGACATGGCGCCGCAAGAATGTACCAAATCCGCGCGCTGAAACATCAAATCCCAAGAAGACTGTTTCTTGCTTTGAGCCCGCGACAAAACGGGCAAATGTCTGAAATGTCTTTGGGAACGGCCCCCATATCTTTTAGCGGGGCGTCTGGGCAACCGGGTTTCGGCGCGGTCGTTCGAGACCAGCACCACCTGCCCCGCGGCGGCTTGCACCTGGGGGCACAAACTTTGAAGCTGCAGCGTCAGCAATACCGCTCTACTGTCCCGGCCTGATCATCGTTGTACCGGTCGCCAAAGGCCCATCCGACGGGCAGTATTTGTGCAATCATTGCGCGGTCCGGGTCTGTCAGCGAGATCTCAGATGCCTTGGCCCAGTCGGTCAGGTGATCGGCTGTGCGTGTGCCAGGAATTGGCAAAAGATGGGTGCCTTGATCAAGAACCCATGCCAGCGCAAGTGCAGGCGGAGTGACATTTTTCGTCCGCGCCAGGTCACGGAATGCTTCGATTTTTGGCCGGTTCAGCTGCCAATTAACCCCCTGAAAGCGCGGGATCTGGCGACGGAACTCGTCTTGCGGCAGGGACTCTGGCACGAGGATGTCACGCCCGAGCGCGCCTCGGGCAAGCGGCGAAAACGGCACGAACGCGGTGCCCAGCGCGGCACAAGCCTGAATAAGCCCAAGCTCAGGTTGCCGCGTCCATAAAGAGTATTCATTTTGCACCGCGCGGCACGGATGCACCGCATGTGCGCGCCGCAGCGTTCCGGGTGCGATTTCAGACATGCCGTAGCCGCCGATTTTCCCCTCTTCGATCAGCCTTGATAGCGTGCCCGCGACCTCTTCAATCGGAACAGTTTGCTCGTGCCGATGGATGTAGAACAAGGCCACGTGATCTTTGCCCAATCGGCGCAGCGATCCTTCAAGTTCAGTCCGAAGGTGTTCGGGCGAATTGTCGATCCGGCGGGGCGGCCCACTTGCAAAACTGGCCTTGGTGGCAATCACCGCATCCCTGCCACGCGTCTTAAGCCATTGACCAAGAACAGTTTCGGATCGTCCCATGCCATAAACATTGGCTGTATCAAAAAAGGTGATCCCCGCGTCCCACGCGGCATCAAGGCAGCGCAGACTGTCGTCATCTGTGGTAGCGCCAAAGATGCCACCAAAGCTAAGACACCCCAACCCAATGGCCGAAACCATGGGTCCGCCACGACCCAACTGGCGCTGTTTCATCAGGTTCTCCTGCTATCTTTCGAAGGTTTCAGGCAAAGGCAGCCTCAAGCGCGACTTCGACCATCGCGCCAAAACTGCGTTCGCGTTGATCGGCGGGCAAGGCCTCATGCGTCAAGATATGGTCCGAAATCGTCAGCACCGCCAAGGCGCGCCTGCCATATCGCGCGGCAAGGTGATAAAGCTCCGCGGCCTCCATCTCGACGCACAAAGTACCGTGGCGTTGCAATTGCTCTGACAAATCCGGGCGTTCGTCATAAAACGTGTCCGATGAATAGATCCCGCCAACATGAACCGGTACCCCGATTTTCTGCGCCGCAATATGTGCAGCACAAAGCAGACCAAAATCGGCGCAAGGGGCGAAATTCAATTCTTTAAATATTGATTGAGAGGGGCTGCCGTTGGTGCTGGCCGTTTGCGCCAAAACCACGTCGCGCACTTTGACATGTTGCTGCAAGGCCCCCGCCGATCCGATGCGGATCAGCGTTTGTGCGCCATAGTCGCGGATCAATTCGTTGGCGTAAATCGACAAGGACGGCATACCCATGCCCGACCCGTGAATCGTCACTCGGTGACCCTTGTACGTACCCGTATACCCCAACATCCCACGCGTTTCGTTGACCAAAACGGCGTCCTCAAGATAGGTTTGCGCAGCCCAACGTGCCCGGTAGGGGTCGCCGGGCAACAGGACGGTTTCAGCGATCTCGCCGGGCTTTGCGCCAATATGAAAGGTCATGTGCGTCTCCTGAAATCGGTTTGGTCGATTATGGTCAGGTGCTGTAAGCAGCGCAAGTCAGGACATATCTTTAATTCTGGCCACAAGCCTTTTGCCAACATTGGGGCCAATCTTTCAACGCCGCGCGTCCAACTCTGATTGGATAAAGCCTTTGGGGTCCATCGCAAAAGCTTGCAGCATTCGAAAATGTTTGGTTTGACGGAAATCGATTTCTGAAATGCCGTCCCGGGTGATCTCAAGAATTTGCGCGCCGGGCAATGCCATTAGCAATGGCGAGTGCGTGGCCATGATGACTTGCGCCTTGGCGCGTACCTGAAGCTGCGCAAGGATGGCCAGCAGATCCATTTGGCGTAGGGGTGAAAGTGCGCTTTCCGGCTCGTCCATCAGATACAGGCCCTGGCGGGTGCAGCGTTCCTTAAAAACACGCAAGAACCCTTCGCCATGCGACCGGCTCAGGAAATCTGGTGGGGCAGCCCCCGCATCAAGGGCAGCTTCGTCCAGATACCGCGCCACCGAAAAGAAACTTTCGGCCTTGAAAAACCAACCGTCCGTGACGCGGGGCAGCCATGCCGCGCGAAAGTGTTCTGCCAGTTCTGCGCCAGAAATGTCTTGCGCACGACTGTGATCCAAAGGGCGATACCCCTTGCCGCCCCCCGCCTCATCATAGCCCGCGATGGCGGCAATCGCCTCTATCAGAGTTGATTTCCCGACGCCGTTTTCTCCGACCAAAATTGTCACAGGAGCGCAGAAGCGCAATTCCCACTCGGGATCTCGCAGCCATGTCAGATTCAAAGGATATTGATCCGGTCGCCCGGTATCGGATGCGGGACCGCGTTCTCGCCAGGAAAGCCGCCTTAGAAACGGCGCAGGAAGATTGGTTTTTGCCATTGATTTTTAAACCACCGGTATCGAGGCAAAAGCGCCGTTTCAAGACCGTGGATTCAATACCATTGGCCCGGCTCCATCAAGCCAAAGTCCATCAACTGCTGGCTGTGCCATTCAAAGGGAACCGAATTGTGCCAGTGAAAGGTTTTGATCGCAAAGCGTGATCCGGGGTTTGAACGCAACCCTTTGGCGGTACGAAAGCTGACAATTGCAGTCGTGATATTGTGATGCCAAGGACAGGCATAGGTATTATATTCTTCGTCATTAAAGGTGTAATCCGACCGAAGTTTCAGCCCCGGTTTGGCCCGAAACAGCGCAATGCGGTCAATCTTGCGCCGCGGCGGCGAGACATGCTCTTCAAACCGCCAGCGCAATCCGCCGAAAAAGTCTAACTGCCGCTCTTTTGGGTGCCAGTTATTGGCCGGATCACCTCGGCCAAGCGCGTAATAGCCGGACCGATCCAGATGTGCCGTTTCCAGCGACACCGCATCCGGAAACTGATTGATGTCGCGGGCATAAAGGTCGATGACATAGCTAAGAATGGCATCGCGACGCTCTTCAGTGTGAAAGGCCAGCATATCGCGGATGTTGCGCGTTTCGCAAAACGGGTAGAACAGATATTCCCCGTTGTAACAGTAGTAGATCCAACTGCCCGGGGCACTTTCGATCACCGCGTTAATCGCGTTTTCCAAAGCTGCATCGTCAAAAACGGCGTAATCCACCCGTTGGACCAAAGATTCAACTACCGGCTCAAGATACAGAGCAGGCGGCGCTAAAAGGATCAAGGGGGCAAAACCCGCATCACTGTGATGGCGGATCGTTGAGGTCAGTTCCACTTCGTCCTCGGCCACAATCACAGCCACGGGCCCCTTGCTGGTGCCGAGTTTTGCCGCTGCTAGGAAGGATGATAGTGAAGGATAACGCATCGTCGCCCGCTGAGTATCTTTGCTGCTCTTTTTTCCAGACTCCCTTATGCCTGCCAACAATGCAAGACGAGATTAATCGCCCCCTAACGCGCCGAGCATCGACGCACTGGTTTACACCTTCTCCCTGCCTGTGTTGCAGTAGGCCCGAGTTTGGCTTATGGGCAGGAACTTGATGGGCGGGCAGCGAAAAGGTGCAGCATGGCCGAGCCGAAGAAGCTATTTATCAAAACTTACGGCTGTCAGATGAACGTCTATGACAGTGAGCGCATGGCAGAAGCCTTGGGCAATGATGGCTATGTCAAAAGCGAAACGGCCGAAGATGCAGACATGGTCCTGTTGAACACCTGTCATATCCGCGAGCGTGCGTCCGAAAAGCTGTATTCCGATCTGGGTCGGTTGCGGAAACTGAAACTCGCCAAACCTGAAATGAAGATCGGCGTCGCCGGCTGTGTGGCCCAAGCCGAGGGCGACGAAATTTTGCGCCGCACCCCATTTGTCGATCTGGTGGTCGGGCCACAAACCTATCACCGCCTGCCGCAGATGTTGCGCAGCAATACCCAACAGATCGACACGGAGTTTCCGACCGAGGATAAGTTTGACCTGCTACCTGCGCGCAAGGTTCAGCGCGGCCCGTCGGCATTCTTGACTGTCCAAGAGGGCTGCGACAAGTTTTGTGCCTTTTGCGTCGTTCCCTACACCCGCGGGACAGAGGTTTCTCGCCCTGTCGCCCGTATCCTAAGTGAGGCGCGCGGTCTTGTCGAACGCGGCGTGCGCGACATCACCCTTCTGGGCCAAAATGTGAATGCCTATCACGGCGCCCACGACAGCGGTGATTTCAGCCTTTCCAAATTGTTGCGCCTGTTGGCAGGCATCGATGGGTTGGAACGCCTGCGCTATACCACCTCGCACCCCAATGACATGGACGATGATCTGATCGCCGCCCATGGCGATTTGCCCAAACTGATGCCCTATCTGCATCTGCCCGTCCAAAGCGGTAGCAACCGGATTCTAAAGGCGATGAACCGCAAGCACACCGCCGAAAGCTATCTACGCCTGATCGAACGCATTCGTGACGCGCGGCCCGACATCTTGCTGTCGTCCGATTTTATCGTGGGCTTTCCGGGCGAAACCGAACAGGATTTTGACGACACCATGTCGCTGATCAGATCGGTGAACTATGGGGCCGCTTACAGCTTTAAATACTCGGCCCGTCCCGGCACGCCTGCGGCGGAGAAGCCTGAACTTGATGCCGAGACGACGGACCGCCGACTTTATGCCCTGCAAGCCCTGATCACCGAACAACAACGCGCCATTCAAGAAGGCATGGTTGGCCGCGTCGTGGGGGTCTTATACGACAAACATGGCCGCAATCCGGGGCAAATGGTTGGCAAGTCTGACCATTTGCACGCAGTCCATGTGGACGACGCGCATGGCGTCGTCGGCGAACTGGTTCAGGTGCGCATTACCGGGTCCAAGACCAACTCTCTATCAGGGGTTCGGCTCGTCTGACAGTCAAACTGAAGCTCGGCCGCAGCGACCCTTGATTGTTTCCAACAAAGGAACAATTCGGGCGCAATGACGGACAAACGACTTGGCTTGATCAAAGTTGTTCATCACTACACAACAATTAGCGTCCGCCGGGCGGCAGTATACCTAAATTCTGCTTTACAACGTGATCTAGCGTTGGCATCACATTCTATGTATAGATTTAGTCAAAATTGAGTATTGGAGGGCTGCAAACGTGGATCGTTTTTCCAAAGCAGTGCGTTTAGTTCTTGGGGCGGCGCTGATGTGCCTTGGCCTGTTGGGGGCTTCGGGGGCAGTTGCACAGACAAAGCCAGAGATCGCTGGCAAGATTGAATGGGGTATTTGGGTCGATGACGACGGCTGCATGCACTGGTGGGCGGATGGTGGCGTGGAAGGCTATATGCTTGACCGCGTCAATCCCAAGACCGGCAAACCTGTCTGTCTAAAGCGCAACACCTGTTTGGTTGAAAATACCGATACTCTGTTCAAAACCGACAGCGCCAAACTGACCGCGCATGGCCGCAAATACCTGACCGATTTCTTCTCGGGTGCCGGGGCCTTTGGCTATGCGATTTACGGACACACCGACAGCCGCGCCTCTGATGAATACAACATGCGCTTGTCAGATCGCCGCGCCTCTGCCGTTGCAGATGTCGCAAGGTCAGTCGGCGCGATGGTGGAACGTGAAATTGGTTTTGGTGAACGCAACCCGATCGCTTCGAACAGTTCTGCTGCAGGAATGCAAAAGAACCGTCGGGTCGAAGTCGTGTGCTACCGGTGGTGATGGATATGACAAGATTTTATGTGCTGAGCATGGGTGTCGCAGCAACAGCGCTGCTATCCGGATGTATCGAAGGGGTTCGCCCTTATGTCAAAAGCCCAGATACCGTGATCGCGGTGCCTTATGACAGTGGCAGCGACAAAGGTGGCTTGGAAGATGGGAACGCAGCAATTGTTTATGATCCGGATGGCTGCCAAGGCTGGATTATCGACGATGGTCTAGAGGGCTACACAGGCCGTAGGTACGACCCAATCACGGGCCTGCCGGTTTGCAACAATATCTACCCGCCAGGAACGGTGATCAATGATTATCAATCGCAATCACCCGGGCTTGTGGATTCTGTTCCGCGCCCCGGAAAGAAAAAATAAAACGTGCGATTGAAGAACAGCGCGAGCAGGTACACCGAAAAGGCCGCAAGAGATTGCGGCCTTTTTGTTTTGCAGCACAGGCTTTTGTGCAACATTGTTGAAACGCCCTCTTCGCGACATTCACCCTCGACGAGCGCAAGTTTACAATAAATTCATACAGTTTCGACACACCCCAAGTGATTTGGACTTGTCTCAGGTCAAAGGTTATTCATACTTTAACCACGTCAACCCTAGCCGCAGGAGACATCATTGGGCATCAGCGCGCTGACCCCCCCGACCCGACCCGAGGACATTGTCGAAATCAACCTCGAATTCCCGGACAACCGGCTGTTGATCAGCCTGTGTGGTGAGTTCGACCGAAATCTTGCGCAGATAGAGCATGAGATGGGTGTCAATGTCCTGCGTCGCGGAAACCAATTGGCGGTGATCGGGGATCAGGGTGCGCGCGAACAGGCCGCAGCGGTGTTGCGCAGCCTATATGCACGGCTAGAGGCTGGTCGCGCGATTGACGCCGGTGACATCGATGGCGCGATCCGTCTTGGACAGCCGATGCCAAACACCCTGCGCGCCGAAGGGGATGCGCAGATTGACCTCTTCGCCGCGACGGGCGTTGAGCTGCGGACCCGCAAAAAACCGATAGAGCCGCGGACAGAGGCACAGAAAAGCTATGTCGCCAACCTGTTCAATCATGAATTGGGCTTTGGCATTGGCCCCGCAGGCACCGGAAAAACCTATCTTGCGGTAGCGGCCGGCGTCACCATGCTGATATCTGGCGCGGTGGAAAAGATCATCCTGAGCCGACCCGCTGTTGAGGCGGGCGAGAGGCTGGGCTTTTTGCCCGGCGACATGAAGGAAAAGATCGACCCCTACATGCAGCCACTTTACGACGCGCTGAACGACTTTTTGCCGCAAAAGCAGGTACAAAAGTTGATGGAGGAAAAGCGGATTGAAATCGCGCCGCTGGCGTTCATGCGCGGGCGCACCTTGTCAAATGCTTTCATCGTTCTGGATGAGGCGCAGAATGCGACGACCATGCAGATGAAAATGTTCCTGACCCGATTGGGCAAAGGCAGCCGCATGGTGGTAACGGGGGACCGTACGCAAGTGGACCTGCCGCGCGGGGTGCCAAGCGGGCTTCAAGACGCTGAACGTATTTTGAACGGCGTCAAAGGTGTGTCGTTCAATTACTTCACTTCAAAAGACGTGGTGCGCCATCCGTTGGTGGCACGGGTCATTGAAGCCTATGAGCGTGATGAGGCTGGAAAACCCAATTGATGGCTGGCACATGATTGCCATGGTGACGTGATCCAATCGCATGCGCTAGCGGGAATATTCCCCTTTAGCCGCGCCTGACGGCGCGGCGGTTGGCCCTCTTGCATGCGGCGGACCAAGCAAGGCTGCTTGCTGCTCCCTGTATTGGTCGTGTAAAGGAACCTGATGGAACCGTTTCTTGATGTGATTATTGAAGATAACCGCTGGGAGGCTGTGGCGCTTGGCCCTTTGGCCATACGCGCGGCAGAGGCCACGCTTGCAGGTTTGGGTCTTGCTCCTACGGAATTTTGCGCCTGCCTTATGGCTTGCGATGATGCACGGATTGCCGAATTGAACGGCATGTTTCGCAGCAACGGAAAGCCCACGAATGTTCTAAGCTGGCCTTCCGAGGAACGCGGCGCCGAGAGAGACGGTGGCATGCCATCCCCCCCAGTTGGTGGCACAGCGGATGACCCGGAATCCTTGGGTGATATCGCCTTGGCGTATGAAACCTGCGTGCGTGAGGCCGAGGCGGCGAACAAGCCACTGGCCGATCATGTTACCCACTTGGTGATCCATGGGGTGCTACATTTACTGGGCTATGACCACGTGCGCGATCTTGACGGCGATCTGATGGAAAGCATCGAAGTACGCACCCTTGCAAATCTGGGTCTTTGTGACCCATATTCTTAAGTAACCCGGTTTTCGGGACGATTTATTGGACAAAGGACTGATGGGCAGTAGTAACGACGGATCTTTCGCGCCACCAAGCCATGCGCTTGAGGAAACACCTGAAGTTGAAAGCGCGACCAAGGGATTTTTTGGCAGATTGCTGAGCGCGCTTAGCCCATCCGAGGCTGCTGAAAAACCGGCCAAGTCAGATCCCAGCGGGGCAGCATTGCCTGCCCAGCTTGGCTTGGGAAACTTGCGCCGCTTGCGTGTCGATGATGTCTCTATTCCCAAGATCGAGATTGCGGCGGTCCCCTTGGACATTGGCAAAGACGATCTGGTAGAGGCTTTTCGCAAACACGGGTTTAGCCGCCTGCCGGTCTACAAGGGCACGCTTGATCATCCGCAAGGGTTGGTGCTGCTAAAGGATTTGGCACTGCAGCACGGATTTGGCGCCAGTGGCCGCTTTTCGCTGAAACGTTTGCTACGCCCAGTGCTGTATGCGCCGCCATCAATGCCCGCCCCCGCACTGCTGCAAAAGATGCAACGAGAGCGGGTGCATATGGCGCTGGTCATCGATGAATACGGTGGTGTGGACGGGTTGGTCACCATCGAAGATCTGATCGAGACGGTCATCGGTGAGATTGAGGATGAACATGACGAGGCTGAAGGTCTGGCGTGGAAGGTCGAAAGTGACGGGGTCTATGTGATGACCGCCACGGTGACGTTGGATGAGATCGAACGCGCGATTGGGATCAGGCTGCGTGCGGATGAGGACGACGAAGATATCGACACCTTGGGCGGATTGATCTTTTTGCGCGCAGGTAGAGTTCCCGCGCGTGGCGAAATCGTCCCACATGAAAGTGGCGCAGAGTTTGAGATCTTGGATGCCGACGCGCGGCGGATAAAGCGGCTGCGGTTGCGCTTGCCTGAAGCTGTGCGCGCAAAACTTCCTGCCAAAGCTTTGGCAGAGGAAAGCAAACCCTAAGATGAAGCTGCGCATTGCCAATGGGCCCAGCCGGCGCAGTCTTGGCACCGCGTTTGGGTTGGGTTTGCTTGCTGCCTTGGGGCAAGAACCATTTGGCGCGTGGTACATCGCCTTACCAGCCTTTGTTATGCTGATGCATCTGGTTGGCAATAGCCCAACGGCGCGGCATTCGGCGGTGCTGGGATGGGTTGCTGGCGCAGGATATTTCGCGCTCGCACTGAGTTGGATCGTCGAGCCGTTCCTGATTGATCCGGTCCGTTATGCATGGATGGCGCCGTTTGCGGTGATTTTCCTGTCAGGTGGACTTGCCCTGTTTTGGGCGTTTGCCGGGGCGTTGGCGGGACGCTTTCCCAACCGTGTTTTGGGATTTGCTCTGACATTGACGGCGGCAGAGCTGGCGCGCGGCTATGTGTTGACAGGCTTTCCATGGGCATTGGTAGGCCATTTGTGGATCAAGACTCCGGTGGCACAAATTGCGGGGCTGATTGGTGCTTCTGGACTGAGCCTGATGGTGCTGTTGCCTGCGGCCCTGATCGCACTGTGTCGTCTCGTGCCCGCCCTGATAGGCGCGTCGCTTTGGTTGGCTGGTTTGGCATATGGCTTGTTCACGCTGTCGCAACCCATGCCACCTGATACCGCCAACATGCTTCGGTTGGTTCAACCTAATGCGGCGCAGTCAATGAAATGGGACCCTGACGCGGCAAAAACTTTTCTCGACCGCCAACTGGCCTTTACGGCAGCAGAACCGGCTGTGGATCTGGTGATCTGGCCGGAAACCGCGTTGCCATACCTGATCGACCGCCACCCCGAACTTTGGCGCATGATTTCGGCGGCGGCGCAGGGTGGTCGCGTCGCGTTGGGGCTGCAACGGGTAGAGGGCGCGCGCGGTTGGAACAATCTGACCGTGATCGGCCCTGACGCCCTGCCCGAGGCAAGCTATGATAAGCACCATTTGGTGCCGTTTGGGGAGTATATTCCGTTTGGGGATATTGCCTACAACTGGTTCGGGATCAGTGCCTTTGCAGCGCAGGCGGGGGCGAGCTATTCCGCAGGTCAGGGGCCAGTCGTGCTTAACCTTGGGCCAAAACTTGGTAAGGTCCTGCCGCTCATCTGTTATGAAGCAGTGTTCCCCCAAGACTTGCGCGGAACCGAACGGCCCGATTGGCTGTTGCAAATCACCAATGACGCTTGGTTTGGCACAATCTCGGGCCCGTTCCAACATGCGGCCCAAGCGCAGTTGCGGGCCATTGAACAGGGGCTGCCCTTGGTGCGTGTCGCCAATACCGGGGTCACGGCCGTCTATGACGCGCGAGGCCGCGAGACGGCGTCACTTCCTTTTGGCATTGCATCCTATCTTGACGCGCGCCTGCCCGGTGCTTTGCCTGCCACCTGGTATTCCCGCTATGGTGAGACCCCGATCCTTGTGTTGCTTTGCGGACTCGGCCTGTTGCTAATCGCGCGCAGGCCCGCCCCTACGGCTTGACCCCAACAGACGGCTGTGCGTAATCAGACCCATCAACTGTCACAACGGCTTCCTGGCGTGACGGGCAAAATCAAACGGAGCACTTCCCCATGAGCAGACAGAATTACATTTTCACTTCGGAATCCGTGTCCGAAGGCCACCCGGACAAGCTGTGCGACCGCGTGTCTGATGCTGTGCTTGACGCCTTCCTGACCGAAGAACCCAATGCCCGCGTGGCCTGTGAAACCTTTGCGACGACCGGACGGGTTGTTGTGGGTGGCGAAGTGGGCCTGTCGGATAAAAAAGCCCTGAAAGCGATGAACGAGCGCGTGGAAGGCATCGTGCGCGACTGCGTCAAAGACATCGGCTATGAGCAGGACGAATTCCACTGGAACACTCTGAAGGTGCAGAATTATTTGCACAAGCAATCGGCCCACATCGCCCAAGGCGTTGACCGTGACGGCGCGGGCGACCAAGGCATCATGTTTGGCTATGCCTGCCTAGAGACGCCGGAACTGATGCCTGCGCCCATTCAGTATTCGCATGCCATTCTACGCCGCCTGGCCGAGGCCCGCAAATCGGGCCAAGAGCCAACCTTGCGGCCTGACGCGAAATCGCAACTGTCGCTGCGCTATGAAAACGGCAAACCCGTTGAGGTGATGTCGATCGTTCTGTCGCACCAGCACGCGCTGGAAAGCCAAGGCTCTGATGCCATTCGTGCGATTGTAGAACCCTATATCCGTGAGATTCTGCCCAAGGGCTGGATCACCGAGAAAACCGAATGGTGGGTCAATCCGACGGGCACTTTTGTCATCGGCGGCCCGGACGGTGACGCCGGTCTGACCGGTCGCAAGATCATCGTCGACACCTACGGCGGTGCAGCCCCGCACGGCGGCGGCGCGTTTTCGGGCAAGGACCCAACAAAGGTTGACCGTTCGGCCGCCTATGCTGCGCGCTATTTGGCCAAGAACGTGGTGGCGGCAGGTTTGGCTGATCGCTGCACGCTGCAGGTGTCCTATGCCATTGGTGTTGCCAAACCTTTGTCGATCTATGTCGACACCCATGGGACGGGCAAAGTTGAGGCAGAGCAGATCGAACGCGCTGTGGCCCAGTGCATGGACCTGACCCCGCGCGGCATTCGCGAACATCTGCAACTGACGCGACCCATCTACGCCCGCACCAGTGCCTATGGCCATTTTGGCCGCGCCCCTGAGGCGGATGGTGGATTCTCGTGGGAGAAAACCGATCTGATCGAGGCGCTGAAAAAGTCGGTCTGATCCTGAACCAGCGGCGGTTTCGGCCCCCATCGAGGGGGCGCTCAACCGCGGCTGCCGCGGCATAACGACAATCGGCGGCGCTTGGGTGCCGCCGATTTCAATAGAAAAACACCCTTTGGCCACGCACAGGTCTGTTTGATCGGCGTATCGCCATTCAGGCCTTTGTTCTGCGTCTTGAGGCAAAGGATCGCTTAGGCAACCCTTTGCTTGCTTGCACAGGGATTGAACCGCCCACCCAACTGCGCGAATGCCATTCGAGCAGTTGGTGCAGCATAATCTGGGTCGCGCGATGCCTTGCTTGGCAAACTCGCTTTGTCCCAATGGAAGCCGCGGAAGCGGTACATGCGCTTATGGCATGACAGGGCTGGGGTCAAACCCCACACATCCGGCGGCGCTGATCGCCATGCAGCCACAAGAAGCAATAAGCCCTGTGCCCCTAATCCCATCACCGTTAGAAGCGGGTTCAGGTTTGATACAATCGCAAATCATTGGCACCCGCTTTGGACAAACGCCGCTTTTCGATCCTCTTGCTTTGCGTCAAAATCTGAACCGCTTTAACAGATCACTTGCGCCAACGGAGCATCTGGCATCCGCGGCGCGACATAGGCAGGGATCGCAATGTCGCGTTGCTCTGGCATAACGCCGAAGGGGTGCGTAAAGGCCTGACTTTGCGACAATTGCTTCATCCGCGAATAGTTCGCGGGCATCCGCAATACCCCATAATGGCGCCCGTCCTGTGCATTTTGATAGGTTTCACCCATCTTTGATACATCATATCCCAATTGACGTAAGGCGCGCATCAACAACATGGACGACAGGCAGATCAATTCATCCGCGTGATGGCGACGCGTGACGCCCACCAAGCCATCGACGATCTTTGCCAGACATTCGCTGCGCTCTGCTTGCGTCGTCAGCGCATCTGAAATCACCAAGCGGGTGCACTCCCAGACCTTAGGTGACGCAATCTCTACCGACATAATATGCGCGGGAATATGAGGAAGCTTTCCAGAGTAAGCGTCACGCAGCATATACGTGTGCTGCCCCCAGATTGCGGTGGTGGCCATCGCACGTGCACCGCCAACAACTTTGCCGTCTTTCAGCACCAGCGAATAATGTGCGACTGGTGTGTCATATTGATCCATCTCGACGGAATCATTGTGCGGGATATCCCAGCCAAGATCATCCACGAAAACTTTCTTACGCAAAGCAAGAAATTCATAAAATGCACTGCCGTGCATATGAAAGTTCGACAAGTCAAAACAAACCGTTTGCATTTTGAACTCCTTCAGGCTCATCAAACAACTTATACACGAGTTGATAAGCCATAAGGTGCACAAAAGGAAACAAGCATCACCCTCTAGGTAGAGTTTATCTCCTAGTTGAGAAACAGTTTTCCGAAATTGTTACAAAATTCTCCGTGCGGCCGCGATGGATGCTGCCTGTGACTGGGTCTTTGCCCCAAGTTTTCGTTTCACGTTATTGAGTCTCGCTTTAACCGCGCTTTCAGAAATTCCCAGTCGCGTGGCGATCTCTTTTAGGCGCAGGCCCGATGATTGCATCTTTAATGCCTCAATCTCGGCGGCGGTCAGACTACGTTCTGTGTCCATACTTTCATGCATGTCGCGTACAATCGAATGCAGCGCATCAATCTCAGCGTTGGCAAAATCGCGATCATCGCGGAAGAACAACCCGTAACTGCGGCGTCCTTTATCTTGTGTCGCCATCACCGACACGGCCGCCCCGAACCCCAAGCCGAAAACGGCCGCATGTGCCCGGACTTGATGTGGATCGCTCAGCGTAAGTTCAGAAAATCTGGTAGCCCCGGTGTTGCCGTATACCCACTTCATCGCTGGGTCATGAACAACAAGACCATGAGTCGTGTAAAATTGTACCCATTGCGGGGGCAAACTGTTCATTTCTTCTTCGGGAAAAGAAAATCCAACGCGCAATGCAAGGTACGAGCCTGCAGGCGCAAATGTTTCAATGATATCTTTCATAGCTTCAATTGATGACATGTATTCAAAACAGTTGCCGAATTATGATTCCAGTTCTAACCTTACACAGGTATAGGTTGAGGCAAAGTGTATTCCGACAATCATATCACCCTAGGGATGAAATACTATGTCTGCAAGCAAACGTAGTCCCAAAATAGTTCGGGATGTCCTATTGCACCTAAATACGCTATGCGACACCGGTTTTGCCGTTGCAGTACATATTCGCTATACGCGACCCTCTTTGCTTTATCAAACCTACAGTCAAAAATGGTCGGATCACTACAGCGAAATGGGATTCATGATGGTGGATCCCGTGGTGCATTGGGGATTGGCCCATGACGGACTGATCCGTTGGGATGACCTGAAAGACCAAGACACTTCGGGTGTTCTGGTTTCTGCGCTGGAACATGGGTTGGAAAATGGCTGGACCTATTCGGTAGGGGTTCCTGAATCGCGCACCATTGTTGGGTTGACCAAATCGGGCGTGCCCTTTACGCCCGAGCAGATCAGCCATGTGATAGAACTCATCGACAGTCTTCATGAGGCCACTGTCGGAATTGACGGTTTCAGCCCCGAGTCGATGCAGCAGTTGCGCGAGATCAGTTTCTAAGTCTTTTGGGTGATGGTTGCGAAGTCTGTGCGGGCGGCTGTTGCCGCCCTTTTCCATTAGACGATCCGGTCGACCATCATCCCCTTGATCGAGGCAATAGCCTTGGCGGGGTTAAGCCCTTTGGGGCAGGTCTTGGTGCAGTTCATGATTGTATGGCAACGATACAGCTTAAACGGGTCCTCCAGCGCATCCAAACGCTCTCCGGTCGCCTCATCCCGGCTATCGATGATCCAGCGGTAAGCGTGCAGCAATGCGGCCGGCCCCAGATATTTGTCGCTGTTCCACCAGTAGGACGGGCAAGAGGTGCTGCAGCACGCGCACATCACGCATTCATACAACCCGTCCAGCTTTTCACGGTCCTCTATGGATTGACGCCATTCCTTGGCAGGACGGTTTGTCTTGGTTTCCAGCCACGGCATGATACTGGCGTGCTGCGCATAGAAATGCGTCAGGTCTGGGATCAAATCCTTGATCACCGGCATGTGGGGCAGTGGGTAGATTTTCACGTCGCCTTTCACCTCATCCAGCCCGTAAATACAAGCCAGCGTATTGATCCCATCAATGTTCATCGCGCAAGAGCCGCAAATCCCCTCACGGCAGGACCGCCGGAAGGTCAGTGTCGGGTCAATTTCCGATTTGATCTTGATCAGAGCGTCCAGAACCATCGGGCCACATTTGTCCATATCAACAAAATAGGTGTCGACATGCGGGTTTTGCCCATCATCGGGGTTCCACCGATAGATTTGGAACTTACGAACGTTGCTGCCCTCTGGCTTTGGCCAGGTCTTGCCAGTGCGGATCTTGGAATTCTTGGGCAGGGTGAACTGAACCATGGATCGGGCCTTTCTCGACGTGTCGCGCTATGATCAGCGCGGCGGATAGGTGTTAAAGGGGCGCGAGGGCATCTGACCAGCGCGCTGAAAGACACAAGAATCAAAGACCTGCGAGGGATCGCGGCCTTGAATAAAATCGGATGAAATCCCGACAGTCAGCCCACCCGCAGGCTTGCCGTTGCTGCCAACGCCCAAGGATACCTCTCCGCGGGGCTGCTGGGCAAGTTGCGCGCGCTCCAGACATTCTTTTTCGGCTTGGACCAAAGGGATCGGGCCACAAGCAGTGATCAGGAGACAGAAAATAAGCGGCTTTTTCATCGCAAGACTCCAAACTGGGGAACGCCCGACCGGGCAAGGCAGTTGGCTGCTGACGGGTTTGACGCGATCCGCAGAACGGTTGCGACAGTGGCTGTTCCCGCCTCTACCCCAACATCGCGGGCCAAGCTTTGAATATCCTCTGCCGTGGCGTTTTCGACGATGCAGCGGGTGGCGATATCGGCTTGCGGGCCCGGCAAATAGCGCGCGACCACGGGCAAGACCACCGTTTCGGCGGCGCGCCTACCGACCTTGTCGGCGATGTCATTGGGCGAACACGCCGCCAATAGGGTAACCAGCGCGCACAATAGCTTTTTCATGACGACGCCCCCGGTTTTGTTGCAATAAACACAGTCTCACCCCTCATAAGGCCAAATCTGTGCACATCCGGTTCCTTTGCGGTGACTTCGTCAAGCACAAAGCCCGCAGCGATGATCCGCGCGCGCAGGTCTCTGCCGAAAACGCGGACATGATCGTTTTGGCCAAAGTGCAAAAACCGGTCTGCGGGATTGCTGATTTCCGGGTTCTCATAAGTTTCGGCCCAAGCCTCAATCAGCGGCGTTGTCAAAATCGCGATGCCACCAGGTCGCAAAATTCGGTGCATCTCGCGCAACGCTTTACGGTCGTCGACATGTTCCAAAACATGGTTGCAAATGATGCGGTCAAAGCTGTCGTCGGGCAGATCAATCGCTTCGATGTTTAGGATATGGTCTGGGAACAGATCGGCGCGCAATTCTGCGGTTTCGTATTGACCGACCAGTTTGTGGATCCGCTTACGCAATGGGCCTTCGGCGGCAAAATGCAGCAAACGGTGCGATGGGTCGAGCAACCCTTGCCGCGTAATGGCCAGCCAAATCAATCGGTGCCGTTCCAATGATGCACAAGACGGGCAGCGCGCATCAAAGCGGGGCGGTTGGCCAAAGGCGGCGAAATTGCCAAAGTAATCACACAGCGGGCAAAGGCGCGGCGCAATACCTGCGGCCATTTGCATGAACCTATTGCGAAGCTTGCGGTTCTGCGCATCCAGCACCTCACGGAATTCCTCCGTGCGGTCTGTCAGCTGCGCTGTGTCCCAAGCCTCGTCCATCCGATGTGGCCTTCAGTAAACCCGCGCTTTAGGCGCGATTTTCTTCAGGTCGATCCCGCCCTCAGCGGCCGCAGTCAGCGGGTCCAGATGGACAGGTCGGTTGCTCAGTGTCACGTTCGCCCCGTCGACATAGGCCAAGGAATGCACGCGCCAGTTCACGTCATCGCGGTTTGGATAATCTTCATGCGCGTGGGCGCCCCGGCTTTCTTTGCGTGCCTCTGCCGCGACAATTGTCGCCAACGCATTGGGCATTAGGTTCTGCAATTCCAGCGTTTCCATCAGGTCGCTGTTCCACACCAGACTGCGGTCCGAGACGTGGATATCATCCAGTTTGGCTGCGATTGCGGTCATTTTGACGACGCCTTCGGCCAGTGTTTTATCGGTACGGAAAACAGCTGCATCTGCCTGCATCGTGCGCTGCATTTCCATGCGCAGATCAGCCGTAGGCACCGCGCCCTTGGCATGGCGCGCCGCATCAAAGCGGGCCAATGACTTGTCAACCTCGGCACGGTTCACATCATGTGAACGCTCTTTTGGTTTGACGATTTCACCAGCACGAATAGCCGCAGCACGTCCAAAGACCACAAGATCGATGAGGCTGTTTGACCCCAGACGATTTGCGCCGTGCACCGATGCACAGCCCGCCTCACCCACGGCCATCAGGCCCGGAAAGACTGCGTCAGGATTTCCGGGCTGCGGGTTCAACACCTCACCCCAATAGTTGGTCGGAATCCCGCCCATATTGTAGTGGACGGTCGGGATCACCGGGATCGGTTCCTTTTGCAGATCGACGCCCGCAAAGATTTTCGCGCTTTCGGAAATACCCGGCAGGCGCAAATCAAGCGTCGCTTTGGGCAAGTGGTTCAGGTTCAGGTGGATATGGTCCTTGTTTGGCCCAACGCCGCGACCTTCGCGAATTTCGATGGTCATGCAGCGCGATACCACGTCGCGCGACGCCAGATCCTTATAGGTCGGCGCATAGCGTTCCATGAAACGCTCGCCCTCGCTATTGGTCAGATAGCCGCCCTCGCCGCGCGCACCTTCGGTGATCAGGCAGCCAGAGCCGTAGATGCCGGTCGGGTGAAACTGCACAAATTCCATATCCTGCAGCGGCAAACCGGCCCGCGCCACCATACCGCCACCATCTCCGGTGCATGTATGGGCTGAAGTCGCGCTGAAATAGGCGCGGCCGTAACCGCCCGTCGCCAGCACCGTCATTTTGGCGTTAAAGACATGGATCGTGCCGTCGTCCAGTTTCCACGCCACAACGCCGGTGCAGCGGCCGTCCGTCATGATCAGGTCAATGGCGAAGTATTCGATAAAGAATTCCGCGTTGTTTTTAAGGGATTGGCCATACAGAGTGTGCAAAATGGCGTGCCCGGTGCGGTCGGCTGCGGCGCAAGTGCGCTGAACGGGTGGGCCTTCGCCGTATTCAGTGGTGTGGCCACCAAAGGGGCGCTGGTAAATCTTGCCCTCTTCGGTGCGCGAAAATGGCACGCCGTAATGTTCCAACTCGTAAACCGCTTTTGGCGCCTCACGCACCAGATATTCCATCGCGTCCATGTCGCCAAGCCAATCGGATCCTTTGACCGTGTCGTACATGTGCCACTGCCAACTGTCGGGGCCCATATTACCCAAACTGGCGGCGATCCCACCCTGTGCGGCCACGGTGTGGCTGCGGGTCGGGAAAACTTTTGTCACGCAAGCAGTGCGCAAACCTTGTTCGGCCATCCCAAGCGTGGCGCGCAACCCCGCGCCGCCAGCGCCCACAACCACGACGTCATAGTCATGCACTTCATACGGATAAGCAGTCATTTTAGCCCCTTAAATCGCCATGCGGACAAGGGCGTAAAGCCCACAGGCCACGATCATGGTGGAAATCGAATAGACAAAGATGATGGACATCTTGCGCGCAGTTCCGTGGGCATAATCCTCGACCATCATCGTGGCGCCTTTGGCAAAATGACGCATGCCGATCACCAAAACCAATGCCGTCAAAATCGCCGGAAAAGGTCGCGAAAAGGTCGCGCGGACGGTGTCTAGGTCTTGGCCCAATGCGTGCCCAAACACATAAACCCAACTGGGCACCATAAAGGCCAAGGCAACGGCTGACAGGGTCATCGACCAATGGTGTTCGGTTCCACTGTGCGAGGCGCCTTTGCCAATGGCTCGTTTGCGGGCAGTGAGATAACGCATAATATTGCCCCTTTACACGATC
>JAAFIJ010000110.1 GCA_013298675.1 Rhodobacterales bacterium
TGTTCGGCCGATACCGAAGGGCCCTTTTTGTTTGTGTCGGGCCACCTCAACCCGTGCCCGGTGGCCCAGTCCTTCCATCTGTATTCACCCCATTCGGGACCGCGATCATGGGCGATATGAAGGAGCCTATACTGCAGGACATCCTTCAACGGGCGTGGGCCTGATGCAAAGAAGGGATGGTCGTTTCGTGCCATTGCCGCGCAACGATCCTCGAACAGCAGGGCCCAGCCGGATGGTTCGGGCGGCCGCGCAGCATGCACGATGGTCACATCGGATGGGCCGTTGCTAAAGGGTAAATGAGTCGGATTGATGATCAGGTCGGCATGAGGAAACTGCAGTTCAAGCTCTGCAATACGGGGCATCAACCACATGACGGCAAACGAATAGGATGCGACGATCCTGAGTTCCGGTGACGGGTGAGCGTTCAGCAGCCCATCCGCCACCCGAATGCGCTGGAACGCATCACCCAGGGCCTCGGCGATCGCAAGTCCACTCTCTGTCGCCTCAAAGCGCCCACGCACACGGTAGACCAAGGGCGCACCGCATCTGTTCTCAAGTTCGCGTAATCGATGACTGATTGCGGCAGGTGTCACGCATAGTTCTCTGGCCGCCGCCGAAAGTGTCCCATGGCGCAACACAGCTTCAAAGGCTCGAAGGCCCGTCATGGAAGGGGCTTGCCGCATCATGCATCCTTTTACTTCAGGTAAAAATAGAGAAGGCGCAAAGTCAATTCGTGAATCTCCAGTCCAGGCATATCTTGGCACCAATCTTCCCGAAGGAAACCTTATTTTGCCGAGGAAAATCATTTGAAAATCAGGTCGATCCGCGCAACCCCGGTCAATATCCCCCTGCGCGCGCCTTACCGGTTCAGCTATGGCTCGACCGGATCACTGACCAAGACCATCATCGAACTGATCACCGACGACGGGGTTTGCGGTTTAGGAGAATGCGCCGACGGCGACCGTGCGGCGGATGTGGCGCGCATGGCCGAGCGTCTGATCGGCTGTGATCTGCACAACATCCTCCCCGCGCAGCGCGCTTGTGTGCCGGGCATGAGCTATACGCCTTGGGGCAATGTGACTGGCGAACGTCGCGTTTTTGCAGGCATCGAAATGGCGATGTGGGATGCCCGCGCCCGGACCGAAGGCGTGCCCCTGCACTGTCTGCTGGGTGGGGCCGTGCGCCACGAAATCGCCCTGACTGAATATTTCAGCTATCGCCTTCCCGGTGCCGATGACCCCGGCGAAGCGAGCCCTGCCGACATTGCCCGCTACTGCGCCCGGATGATCGAGGACCATGACGCGCGCATCTTCGAGGGCAAGGTCGGAACGGTTGGGTTGACCGAAGAGCTAAAGATGGTGGCCGAGGTGCGCACAGCCATTGGCCAGCGCTCTTTGCAACTGGATGCCAATGGCATCTGGACCCTGCCCACCTCTCGCCTCGCCCTTCGACAGTTGATGCGCTATGACATAGCTTGGTTTGAGGAACCTTGCGAAAGCTATGAAGAGATGGCTGCCCTTCGCCAGCATTTCGATTGCGCGTTTTCAACCCATATCGTCGATCTTCCCAAGGCTGCGCGGCTTGGCTGCCCCGATGCGATCGTGACCAATATCAATGAACTGGGCGGCATTCGCGGGACGCTTGATTTCGTCGCCGCCTGTGCGGCTATGGGTGTCGGCTTTCGCTTTCATTCTGGCGAGACGGGGGTTGGCACTGCGGCCTATCTGCATCTGTCAGCTGCGCTGGAGCACGTGCGCGGGGCGAGCCAAACCTTGCTGCGCTGGTATGGGGACGATGTGATCGCTGGCGGGCCATTCGTGCCAAAGGGCGGCGCTGTCGCGGTGCCGCAAGGCCCGGGGCTTGGTGTTACGTTGGACCCTATCGCGCTGCGTCGCTGTCATGAACGGTATCTGGCCGAAGGCGCATTTCCTGCGGGGGCCTCGGCCCCTGTCGGGGCGGCGTATGGCAGCAGTTTTCGCAAGATATGACCCCGGAGGACACAATGTCGCAAACCCTCACGCTCGATAACATCGAAACACTTGCCGTCGATTGTCTGACAGCCAGCGGTGCATCGCCGTTGCAAGCCGCAGCGGTAGCGCGGTCGATCCGCGAGGCTGAGGCTGAGGGCACACGCGGCATCGGGTTGGGTTACTTACCCTGGTACTGCGGCCATCTGCGGGTTGGTAAAATCGCCGGTCAGGCGCTGCCGATGGTGAACCAGTCAGCACCCGGGTCATTGCTGGTGGATGCCTGTGACGGGTTTTCGCACACAGCGTTCGAGGCGGGCGAGGCCGCATTAGTTGTCGCCGCCCGCAGTCAGGGCATCGCGGTAATGGGGATCACCAACGCTTATGCGTGCGGGGTTCTGGGCTATTTTACCTCCCGGCTGGCGCGACAGGGGTTGGTGGCGCTGATGTTTGCCAATGCTTCGTCCACCATGGCACCTTGGGGCGGGCGGCGCCCCTTTTTCGGCACGAACCCATGGTCGATGGCGGCCCCACGGCTCGGTGCGCCACTGGTGATCGATACCTCGTCCTCGGCCACAGCCTATGTCAACCTTGCGCAAGCGGCCCGGACAGGTGCGCCTATTCCGCCGCATTGGGCGCTGGACGCCGAAGGCCAACCCACCACCGACGCGCAAGCTGCGTTGGCGGGCAGCATCGCGCCCGCCGGGGGGCACAAGGGCAGCGCGCTGGCGCTGATGGTCGAGGTGCTGGCCGCAGGGCTGACCGGGGCGCATTTCTCACATCAGGCCTCGTCGCTGGGCGACGATCTGGGCGGTCCGCCACGTCTGGGCCAGACCCTGATCGCAATCGAGGCCGGCGGCCACGATTTTGCCCTGCGGATCGAAAGCCTGCTGGAGGACATGGCAGCCGAACCGGGTGTCCGCATCCCCGGTGACCGCCGCAACACCAACCGGCGCCGGACAGAGGCCGAGGGCGTGCCCGTGGATGACGGCCTTATTGCCCAGCTTCGCGCGCTTGGAGGCCGGTTTTGACCGCCCTTGTCGCCGCGTTTCCGATGTATCAGCGCGCTGAACTGAGCCCGGCTTTTGATGCGCTGTGGGCCACCACGCGCGATCTGCTGCGGGCCGAGGGCATCGCGGCGCCAGAGGCGCTGACGGTTGTCGATGGCGATCTGCTGTCGTTCTGGAAGCGTCCAGACCTCTTGCTGAGCCAGACCTGCGGATTTCCGTTCCGGCATGTCCTAAAGGACAGCGTTACGTTGGTCGGCACGCCAGACTTCGGGTTGCAAGACTGCCCGACCGGCCATTATCGCAGCGCGCTGGTCGTTCGCCATGACGATCCGCGCCAACGTCTGCATGACTTTCACGGCGCGACCATCGCGTGCAATGATGCGCTCTCGCAGTCGGGATACGCCGCGCCGCTGGTTGCAGCCCAAAGCGCAGGCATGCAGTTCGGCGCGATGCGGATGAGCGGGGCGCACATCGCATCGGCGCGGATGGTTGCGGCAGGGCTGGCGGATATTGCTGGACTTGATGCGGTGTCTTGGCGCCACATGACCGCGTTTGAACCTTTGGTCAGCGGCTTGCGTGTGCTTGGTTGGACAGATCCCTCTCCGGGCCTGCCGTTTATCACCGCCAACGCGCTGCTGGCACCGACGCTCGGCCGCTGCCTTGCCCAAGCGATCCAGTTGATGCCCGAGTTGCTGCGCGATCGCCTCACTTTGAAAGGGCTCGTGCGTATCGATACCAGGGACTATCTGTCGGTTGCAGATCCACCAGCCTTCCCCTAGGGGGCGATGGACTGCATTCGCGAGATCCTGCGGAGGCCAGGCCGCACCTGCCTCGGTCGGCAATCCGCCCATCACGCCGGTTAGGATAGTGATACTTCATGCCGAACCGGACACGAGTCGTGGATCGTGGTGCTGTGCCCACGACGGCCAGAAGCTTTTGTGAAAGTACGGCTTCAAGTTTCGAAGATCGCAAAGTGCAAGGGTTGCGACAATTCCGCCGTCGAACCCTCTTCATGTCGCTGAAGACCAAGATGGTTTGGCGCGGCACATGGCAAACCTGACGAGAGGTCTAAGTCGCTCTGTTCCACGTTCATCGTTTGAAGGCAAACCGATTATCGGGCAACGGAATACATCTACGGCCTATACGATCCGCACCGAAAACACTTGGCCCTCGGTCGGAAATCACCAATAGCCTTCGACCACAGAGCCACCTGACAGGTCCTTCTGGACGGAATCGAACCGGTGCATGCCCATAGCGAGCCCGACGAAGGGGCTTGTGGTCACACCCCTTCTTGCCCACATATGAAGCATGACTTCTCTTCCGGCCCTGCCGTCCCCTGAACTTGCCAATGAAGTTGCCGCGCTTGCGCGGGCGATGCGGCGGGCAAATGGGCCTTTGATGGCCATTGTGAACCGTTTGGGCACCGGGATGGAGCGTCAGTTGGCGGTGCTGCCTGACGGGGTGCGACGCGAAATCGCCCGTGTTACGGAAATGGCTCTGCATGCAGCCCACGGGGTTGCGGCCCGTGGTGCAGCGGTTGGCCCGCGCGGAACCCTTGCTGCGGCCGTGATGACCGGGGCTGCGGGCGGGGCAGGTGGGCTTGCGACATCTATTGCCGAATTGCCCGTGACCGTCACAGTCATCTTGTCCGCGATCCGCGCCGAAGCAGTCGCCGCAGGATTTGACCCCGATTTGCCGGGCATTCGCGCCGCCTGCCTTGAGGTGTTTGCCGCAGGCTCACCGCTTGCCGCAGATGACGGAGTGAACACATCGTTTTTCTCGGCGCGGCTTACCTTAACGGGTCCTGCCTTAAACAAACTTATTGCGACGATCGCGCCGAAACTTGCTGCTGCCTTGGGGCAAAAGCTGGCGGCCCAGGCGATTCCGGTCTTGGGGGCGGTGACGGGTGCAGCGTTGAACGCCGCCTATTTGACCTATTACCGCGAAATGGCGCGGATCCGGTTTGCCCTGATGCGCCTGACGATACAGCATGGGGCAGAACGCGTGATGGCAGAGTTTATTGCCGCACAGGGCGCACCAGCCCTGAGCATAAACTGATAGATCGCACACAAACCCGGCCTATTCGCCCTGCGTCGCCAAAAACTCCATCAAGGCCGGGCGCACGGTATCAGCGCCACTTGCGATGGCACGGTCAATCACCGCGCGCGCAGCCGCCAGATCGACGCGGCGCAACAGGGCCTTGACCGGGCCAATAGAGGCGGGGCGCATCGACAATGTGCGCAAGCCCATCGCTGCCAGTGCGAGCGCCTCTATCGGGCGACCCGCATCTTCACCGCAGAACGACAGTTTGGTGTCATAGGGCGCACAGCGCGCGACGATTAGCGCCATAAATCCAAGGAATGAGGCATTCAGCGTGTCATACCGTTTGCGGACCCGTTCGTTTTCTCGGTCAGCGGCAAAGAAGAATTGCTTAAGGTCATTGCCCCCAATCGAGACAAAATCGACCAGCTTAAAGAACGCATCCGGCGCATAGGCCAAGCTGGGCGTTTCCAACATGGCCCCGATTTGCACCGTTTTCGGCACGGGATGCCCCAAAGACCGCTCTCGGTGAATTTCGCGCAGCAAATGACTGCGCGCCTCTTGAAACTCGCTGAACTCGGCGATGAAAGGGAACATTACCATCATGTCGCGGCCATTGTGTGCCCGCAACAATGCCTGCAATTGCATACGCAAAACACCTGGCTTGTCCAGACCCACGCGGATGGCGCGCCATCCCATTGCGGGGTTAGGCTCATCCTGCGGCTTCATATAGGGCAGCACTTTGTCGGACCCGATATCAAGGGTGCGAAAGGCGACCGGGCGCCCTTTGGCCGCACCCAGAACGCGGGTATAAAGAACCGCCAACTCACCGCGCTGCGGCATCTTGTTGCGGATCAGGAATTGCAGTTCGGTGCGAAAGAGGCCCACACCCTCGGCGCCGGACCCTTCAAGGCTGGGAAGGTCGGCCATCAGACCTGCATTCATATGAAGGCTGATTGTGACCCCGTCTCGGCTGATCGCGGGCAAATCACGCAAAGAGGCATAGCGCTTTTGTGCCGCAGCTTGCATGGCGATTTTGTCGCGGAAACTGCGGGCGACGGTTTCTTCGGGGCGCAAATGCGCGATGCCCTGATCGCCGTCAACCAAAATGGCGTCGCCGTTCAGCGCCTCTGTCGTGATCCGTTCAGCGTTGATCACCATCGGGATTGACAGCGCGCGGGCCACAATGGCCGCATGGCTGCCAACGGACCCCTCTTGCAAGATCACGCCCTTCAGCTTGCGGCCATATTCCAACAACTCGGCCGGGCCAATGTTGCGGGCAACAAGAACCGGGTTTTCCGGCATCGTGGCCCCGGTGTCCTTGCCTTGCCCCGTGAGAATGCGCAGCAAACGGTTCGACAGATCGTCAAGGTCATTCAACCGTTCGCGCAGATAGGCGTCGGGCACCTGTTCCAGACGGTTGCGGGTTGCGGACTGTTCCTTTTCAACCGCTGCTTCGGCGGAAAGGCCGGCTTGGATGTCTTCTTCCATCCGGCGCAACCAGCCACGTGAGTGGGCGAACATACGGTACGCCTCAAGCACGGCTTTTTGATCTTTGTCCAGACTTTCCGCGGCCAGCAAATCATCAACCGACACACGCAACACGCCCACAGCCTCACGGATCCGGTCGATCTCTGTCAATGGATCGTCGGCGACTGGGTTTGTTACAACGACCCGCGGCTCGTGCAACCAAACGCGGCCCTCTGCCGCACCTTCCTGACCCGAATTG
Source organism: Rhodobacterales bacterium (assembly GCA_013298675.1). Classification (GTDB taxonomy): domain Bacteria; phylum Pseudomonadota; class Alphaproteobacteria; order Rhodobacterales; family Rhodobacteraceae; genus JAAFU01. The sequence goes on from JAAFIJ010000110.1 coordinate 6,747, forward strand.
CCGCGGAACAGCACGGGCTGCTTGTGCAGCACTCCCATGGCCGGCCCGTCGCCCTGAAACGCGCCCAGCTCTGTCATTTCGGCCAGAACCATTGCCACGACATCCAGCGCGTAAATCTCGTCTTCCGAATAGGCGCGGGCCTCTTTGGATTGGCACACCAGCACGCCCAGTTTTTCGCCGACACGCTGGATCGGCACACCAAGGAAAGACGAATACAGCTCTTCGCCCGTCTCGGGCATATAACGGAACCCTTTTTCCGACGGGGCGTCGGCGGTGTTCACGGGTTGGCCAAGGCGTGCCACGCGGCCTACAAGTCCCTCACCCAGTTTCATCCGGGTTTGGTGAACGGCCTCTTTCTTCAAGCCCTCAGTCGCGCAAAGCTCCAGTGTTTCAGCGTCGCGGAACAGATAAATCGAACAAACCTCGGTGCCCATGCTGTCGGCGATCAAATGCGTGATCTGATCAAGCCGTTCCTGACCCTTTGCCTTGGTGCCCAAGACATCCCGCAGGCGGCGCAAAAGCTTTCGGCTGTCACTCTCGGTGCGTTCGTGCATCCATAATCCGTTCTTAAAAAGGCTTTATGCCTTTATAGGGCAAGATTGTGCCAAAGGGGAGTGGTGAAAACAAGGTCAGGGCGCGCGGGCCTGACCCTGCCACAAAAACGGGCGCTTACGGGCGGATCAGTGCCTGCAAGACCATCCGCAGGTCAGTTTCTGAATGGAGAAGGCCTCAATGGCCGTGGCGCGCCCTTTTGTCTTGCCAGGCCGCCGCAAGAGCCAGCGCCAGTGTTATCAGGTTGAAAGGCAGGACTTTGACGAAATAGGCTGCCCCATCGACCCCGAAATTGGTCGCCATCGAGGCCAGCATCATCAGCGCAGCAAGGACAGTCCCGACAAACCGCGTGCGTGGCACCAGCACCAGAACGCCGATCACAATGCACATCAGATTGCTGGCGGTGTTGATCCAGTCAGGCAATGGGTCAATCGTCGCCGGATTGCCCGAGCCCGAAGCCGCAAGCCCCATCGCCCCGGCAATGGCCAGACACATCGCCCATTGGATGCCACGGCGTCGCGGGGTGTGTTTCGGGGCTGGCTGGTTGTTAGTGACTTTGTGTTCCATGTTTGACCTTGTGTCGTGGTGTCCTTGGGCGTCCAGTTATTCGACCTTGGCCAGTTGGCCGCGGATGTCACCGAAATAGACCTGACCTTTGGTGTGAAGATTGAAATACAACTCGCCTTCGGCCGCGATCTGGGCCAGTCCCGCGATGGTCGACACCCGGTCC
>JAAFIJ010000111.1 GCA_013298675.1 Rhodobacterales bacterium
CAGGTATATGAAGCGAGCACTGTGCGGTCGTCCTATTATGCCCATATGGCGCGGCTGTTCGAGCGTTACGAAGCGGTGGTCTTGCCCAGTGCGCAAGTCTGGCCATTTCCAGTTGAATGGCGCTGGCCGCAGAAGATAAACGGTCATCCAATGGACACCTATCACCGATGGATGGAAGTTGTCATTCCGATCAGTTTGATTGGCTTGCCGGCGCTGTCTGTTCCAGTGGGCTTTGGCGCGAATGGTTTGCCAATGGGGATGCAAATTGCCGGGGCCGTTGGTGCTGACAGCACTGTTCTCACTATCGGGCAGGCCTATCATCTGGCAACGGACTGGCCATCGCATCGCCCGCCGGTTTTATGAGATCGTCTGATCTGCGCGCCGTTGCTGTTGCAAAGTCATCGTGGTACAGTGGCGCAAATGGCGCACAGCCGCGTAAACCTTTCATAATTTAACAATTTCAGCGTAAAACAGCAACGATCTGAAAGGGGTTCGCTCCTTCTCTCTTGCGCAGGGCAGCCCGATGCTGTCATAAATCTGTTACACTACTGTCATGTAGCCAGTCATTTACTCTTGCCCGAGCAGCCATATGAACCAATCCCTTGAACACGATCACTTGGTCGATGGCACAGCACCTTTGGCAGAGCAAATTGCTGCAGTATGTTGGCGCAAGAACAGAGGTAAAGTTGAGATCCTGTTGATTACCAGCCGAGATACCGGACGCTGGGTTATTCCAAAAGGCTGGAAAATGGCGGATTGCAGCGACGCTAACGCGGCAAAAACCGAAGCTTGGCAAGAAGCTGGCGTCGAAGGTGATATCTCAGCGGCGCCGCTGGGCCAATTTGACTATGACAAGGTCTTGCGCCCCGGCGCGATCAAACGGTGTCGCGTTGAGGTGTTTGGCCTCCGCGTCAAATCTATGAAAGATCGGTTCCCCGAGCGAAAAGAACGCAGTCGGAAATGGTTCACGCTTGAACGCGCCGCACGCAAAGTTGCGGAACCCGAATTGCGCGAATTGATTTCTGGGTGGAACCAGATCGTCACGTGACGCCTTGCAGTGCCCTAAAATGAAGCGCAAACTTGCGCCCTAGGTTGCGGCATTCCATCTTGGGTCAATATGATACGCTATACTCTAAAATGTGCGGGCGATCATCGGTTTGAAGGCTGGTATCAGTCTTCGGAGCGATTTGATCAATTGCAGACTGCAGGGCAAATCAGCTGTCCTGACTGTGGGTCTGTCAGCGTTGAAAAGACGCTTATGGCGCCCATGGTGCAGATTGACCCAACCGTTCCGCCTGCGCGGCCCAGTCTGAATGCCCCGCGCAATGAGCACGAAGCCCATTTGGCAGACCTGCGCCGTAAGGTGGAAGAGAACTCGGAATATGTCGGAATGAGCTTTGCAGTCGAGGCGCGCGAAATTCACGAAGGCAAGGCCCCAGAACGATCGATCTACGGCGAGGCAAAGCCCGAAGATGCCCTGAAACTGCTGCAGGATGGGGTGCAAGTAGCGCCCCTTCCCTTTATGCCGCAGCGAAAAGTGAACTGACCGAGGTCAGGATTGATCTGCGCAAAAGACTGATTAGATCTGTTTTTCCGGCATCATTACGCGCAAACCGTCAAGCGCATCTGTTACCTTAATCTGACACGTCAAGCGCGAGCGCGAAGCATCTGGGTTCCAAGCAAAATCCAGCATATCCACTTCCATTGCGTCTTTCTTTGGCAGACGGTCCACCCAAGCTGGATCGACGTAGACATGGCAGGTTGAACAGGCGCAAGCGCCCCCGCAATCGGCCTCAATCCCTGGAATGCCATTGTCACGTGCGCCTTCCATGACGGTCAACCCGTTGGCGACGTTGACAACATGCTCTTTGCCGCTGTGTTCAATGTAAGTGATCTTTGCCATATCGGCCCTGCCCTTAGGTTGCTCGGAGTTATCACCCCTGACATAGGCGAGTTTTTATGGATTTGCCAGTGGGTGCCGAACGACATTGTCTTGGCTGCAGGGTGGCTTTCCAGCCCTACAATTTGACGCTATCATAGGCCAAAAGCGACCCCGCAGACTGGGGAATTCAAGATCGGGCACAGAATGATAGGAACGCGGGTCATCGCCTGCATGGGGTTGATGCTGGCGATGGGCGGGTGCGTTGGCCCCTTGGTTCGACCGCCGTCGATCGATGGTTTCACGATCGAGTTGGTCGAGGGGGAACAGCCGCAGGGGCCCGCAGGCGCATGTTGGGCGTCCGATCTTACACCGCTCATCATTGAAACCGTCACTGAGCAATCCCTTTCTGTGCCAGAGAAACTGGATGCTGTTGGAAATGTTCTTACCCCCGCCGTTTATAGCACCAACACCCGCCAACGGATCGTCCAAGAGCGCCGTGAAGTCTGGTTCCGTGCGCCCTGTCCCGAAGAATTGACCATCGCCTATCACGCCACGTTACAGCGTGCGCTCAAGGCGCGCGGGCTATACTTGGGGCCGGTTACCGGGGCGATGGATGCGCCCACGATGGAAGCCATCCGCAGGTTTCAAGCCGACCGCGGCCTCGACAGCCCCGTGCTATCTTTGGCCGCAGCGCGCGAATTGGGGCTGGCGGCGACAGCGCTGCAAGACCTATGACCCCCGAAGAGATTTCAGCCCATCAAGCACGATATGAAGGCGAAGTTGCCCGCCAATGGGCGCAAGGACCGTCTGACGGCGCACATGATCTGGGGCATCTGCGCCGCGTCTGGCGGGCGGCAAATTTGATCGCGATGGATGAAGAAAACGTCGATAACCGGGTCCTTTTGGCTGCTTGTTTCTTTCATGATCTGGTCAATGTCCCGAAAGACTCGGTCCTTCGTCGTTCCGCCTCGCGCCTTTCGGCCGAAGCGGCGTGCACCTTTTTGCGCGAAGATGGTTTTGATCCGACCAAGGTGCACTTGGTCGCACATGCCATTGAGGCGCATAGCTTTTCCGCTGGGATCGCTGCCGAAACCATAGAGGCCAAGATATTGCAAGATGCCGACCGGTTAGAGGCTTTGGGCGCGATAGGTATTGCGCGGATGTTTCATGTGGCAGGCAGTATGGGGGGCGGGCTGTTTGACCCAGCAGATCCGATGGCTCAGCATCGGCCCTTGGATGATCGGCAGTTTGCCTTGGATCACATTCAAACCAAGTTGCAGCATTTAGCTGCCAAGATGCACACTGCAACAGGCCGCGCCATGGCCAATGAGCGCACAGATTGGATGTTGTCGTTTCGCACGCGTCTGCTGGCAGAAATCAAATAGCAAAAAAGGGCGGCAAGTTTCCTTGCCGCCCTTTGACCAACTGTGCCGTTGGATTATTCAATCGCCAAGGCGACGAAACGTGGGTCCCCTTCACGGCGCACCAAAAGCAGGATGGACTTGCGCCCGGCAGCTTTGGCCTCATCAATCCGCGCTTGCAGATCAGTGACGCTTTGAACCTGTTGTTGCCCTGCTTCGACGATCACGTCGCCGGGGCCCACGCCTTTGGTAGCTGCTTCAGACGCTGGATCAACATGGGTGATGGCCAAGCCCTTGCTGTCTGCAGCAAGATTTAGACTTTTTGCCACCTCTGCGGTCATCGGAATTACCGTCAGCCCCAATACCTCTGCCGTCTTTGGTTCTTCGGGCACAGTGGCCGCAGCAGGTTGCACATCGGTGGCTTCTGCTTCTTCTCTGCGACCCAATGTGACATCAATCGTCACTTCAGCCCCATCACGCATGACCAGTACTGGAACGGCTTCGCCAATTGGGCTGTCGGCCACAGTGCGGGTCAGGTCGCGTACCTCACCAATCTCTACATCGTTAAACGACATGATCACGTCACCTGCAAGCAAGCCCGCTTCTTTTGCAGGACCCTCTGGCACATCGGTGATCAGCGCGCCGCGCGCAACTGACAGCTCCATTGCCTCGGCCACATCTGGTGTAACCTCTTGAATTTTCACACCCAACCAGCCGCGGCGTGTCTCACCGAACTCTTTCAACTGACCCGTCACTTTGGAGACAACATTCGAAGCCATTGAGAACCCGATCCCAATAGAGCCGCCTGTTGGCGACAGAATCGCGGTGTTCACACCAATGACCTGACCATCCATGTTGAACAATGGACCGCCCGAGTTGCCCTTGTTGATGGCAGCGTCGGTTTGCAGAAAGTCGTCATAAGTCCCCTCAAGCTCACGTCCACGGGCCGAAATGATACCCGCCGAAACAGAGAATCCTTGGCCAAGCGGGTTGCCCATCGCCATCACCCAATCGCCCACACGCATGGCATCAGAATCGCCAAAGGCCACAAAAGGAAGCGCCTCTGGGCTTTCGACTTTCAGCAAAGCAATGTCAGTCTTCAGGTCAGTGCCCACCAGTTTTGCTTCCAGCTTCTGGCCGCCAAAGAATTCGATCTCAATCTGATCTGCGCCCTCAATCACGTGATTGTTGGTGACAATATAGCCGTCAGCCGAGATCACAAAACCCGAACCCAGCGCCTCGGACCGTTGCGGTTCGTTGTTGCCCTGTTGGTTTTGGTCCATGAAATCTTTGAAGAATTCTTCAAAAGGCGAGCCCTTTGGCACCATAGGCGCACCATCGGTTGGCGCGGCAACCATTGCGGTCGTCGTGATATTCACCACGGACGGGCTGATTTGTTCTGCGAGATCAGCAAAGCTTTCAGGCGCACCCAGCGCCTGAGCGGAGCCAACCTGATTGAAAGTCACCGCCAGACCAAGCCCCAAAGCAAGCATCAAGCGCGGTGCTGGGCGTAGAGCCGCCAATGCGCCAAAAGATGGTCGATAAAACACGTCTCGTCTCCTTTAAGAAAGCGGATGAAAGGGCCCCGCAATGCTAACACCATCTTTACTTAGGATTGTTGAAACGCAATGCAATCTCGCTCTCGATACCTCAAGCTGTTGTGAAGAAGGCGGAAAAATTCCTAAAATACCCATGCAGTTTATGAAGGGCCGCGCTATACAATTGGGCGCATACGAAGATGCGCCCAAAATACCCGTCTAAACTTGGGTCAAGCTACGGTTACTGGTCCGCGACGGGCGCTTTTTCACTGCCGAGATAGTCGAAAAAGTCACTGTCAGGCGACAGTACGATTGACGAATTCCCGCTTTGCAACGCGCGCTCGTAAGAGGTGAGTGAGCGGGTGAAAGCGAAAAATTCAGGATCGCGACCAAAGGCTTCGGCGTAGATTGCGTTGCGTTTGGCGTCGGCCTCACCGCGGATGATCTCGGCCTCTTTGCGGGCCTGTGACACCACTTCAACCACTGAACGGTCTGCGGTTGCCCGCACCCGCTGTGCGGCCTCGTTGCCACGACCGATTTCATCAGCAGCCTCACGGTCACGTTCTGCACGCATCCGCGCAAAGGTGGCTTCAAGGTTTTGGTTCGGCAAGTCCGTTCGGGTCAGGCGCACGTCAATCACATCGACGCCCAAACCTTGGGCCTTGGCACGCGCGTTGTCGCGAATTTTGTTCATCAGCGGGGTGCGATCTTCGGACAGCACCTGGCTGGTGTTGACCTGGCCCAAAACCTCACGGATTTCGGTGTTGATGATCTTGTCAAGGTTATCACGGGCCGCATTTTCGCCGCCCGAACCGACTGCACGCCGGAAAGCGGCCAGGTCTACAATCCGCCAGCGGGCGAAAGTATCCACAACCAAACGCCGTTTGTCTTGAAAGCTGACTTCCAATGGCTGGGTTTGCAGGCCCAAAATCCGGTCTTCATACCGGTACACGTTCTGAATGAACGGGATTTTGAAGCTTAGACCTGGCTGATCGATGACCTGTTTGACCTCACCAAATTGCAGCACCAAGACCTTTTCACGTTCATCAACGACGAAAACTGATGACAGCAGCAAAGCGCCGGCGGCCAAAAGGGCTGGAAGGATATAAGCGCTGCGCATCAGTTGGTCCCTCCGGGCACGGTTGCAGGTTTGGTCAGGCTGTCAAGCGGCAGATACGGCACCACGCCCTGCCCGCCCCCTTCAACACCGTCGAGAATAACCTTGTTCATGCCACCCAGGACTTTCTCCATCGTTTCCAGATACATACGCTTGCGCGTCACCTCTGGGCTTTTTACATATTCGCCGTAAACAGCCAAGAAACGGCTGGCTTCACCTTCAGCGTTGTTCACAACCTGTGCGCGGTAACCTTCGGCCTCTTGCAGCAACTGCGCCGCTTGGCCACGCGCGCCAGCGGTTGCTGTGTTGGCATAAGCATCAGCTTCTTTTTCCAAGCGGTCGCGCTCTTGCTGGGCGGCCTGCACCTTGCGCACGCTGTCGATCACTTCGCGCGGCGGGTTCACGGCAACAAAGTTCACGCGGATCACGTTGATGCCTGCGCTATAGCTGTCAAGTGCCGCTTGAATTTCCAAAACCGCGCCTTCGGACAGGCTTTGGTTGGTGTTCAGGATCGGCGCAAGTTCGGTCCGCGCGATGATGTCACGCATCGCCGATTCAGCGACCGCACGAATGGTTTCTTCTGGTTCGGCCAAGTTGAAAAGGTATTTTGCCGGATCGTTGATATTCCAGACAACTTCAAAGCTCAGATCCACAATATTCTGATCGCGGGTCAGCATCAGACCTTTGTCCAACTCACCGTCGGCGCCGCTGCCGATCACTGTGGTGCGCTGGTTGCGGGCCTTGACGATTTCGGCCGTCATCACCGGCCAAGGCGCAAATTGCAGACCTTCTTCCGTGACGCCGCTGAATTCACCCAAAGTCAGGGTAACCGCCTGCTCTTCCGGGCGCACCTGATAGACAGAGGCATAGGCCCAAAGCGCCAGTGCCGCCAAACCACCAAACACCAGCCCTTGCTTGGTGAACATCGCGCCCCCGCCAGAGCCACCACCGCCCATTGGCGGCGGGGTCCCGCGTCCGCGGCCCCCCATCAGCACGCGCAGTTGCTCTTGGCCTTTGCGCATCAGTTCATCAATTTCAGGGATTTGCGGGCCATCTCCGCGCGGGCGGCCGTTGCCGCGTGGGCGACCTTCGTCCTTATTCCGGTCATCATCTCCGCCACCAGAACCGCCGCTACCGCCGCCGCCCCAAGGACCTCCACTACCCGCCATTGATCAACCTCATTTGTAAGTTCACCCTGAATTGGGTACTTTTGTCGCAAAATCAAGCAAGTTACGCAAACTAATATGGTTTACCCGCGCCAGCCGAGGGGATTTAGCAGTTTCACATGGAAGGCAACTGCGCGCGCACGACCGATACGGCTGTTCAAAGTGCCCCGGCCTTAAACCACCCGCGTCGGTTTGCGCATCGTCACAAGCTCTTCGGCCATCGTTGGGTGCACTGCGACGGTGCGGTCAAAATCTTCTTTCGTAGCGCCCATCCCCATGGCAATGGCCACCAGTTGCACCATCTCGCCCGCATCAGGGCCAACGACATGACAGCCCAAAACCTTGCGGCTGTCTTGGGACACCAAAAGCTTCATCAGCACCTTGTCTTGACGCCCCGCAAACAAGGTTTTCATCGGGCGGAAGGTCGCGGTGTAAACCTCTGTTGTACCAAGTGCTACAGCCTGAGCCTCGGTAAGGCCCACGCTGCCCAGCTCTGGTTGGGTAAAGACGGCCGAGGCGATCAACTTATGTTCAAACTTGGTCGGAACGCCGCGAAAAACAGTATCCGCAAAAGCATGGCCTTCCCGGATCGCGACAGGTGTCAGGTTAACTCGGTCGGTCACATCCCCCACCGCAAAGATCGACGGAACAGCGGTCTGTGACCAGTCATCAACCTTGATCTGGCCTTTCGCACCAAGCTTCACGCCCAAAGCCTCAAGCCCCAGACCCGCGGCATTGGGCAAACGGCCCGTCGCATAAAGCACCAGATCAAACTCTTGTGTCGTCCCATCCGTCGCAAGTGCGGAAATACCGCTGGCCGTCCGCGACAAACGCTGTACATCCGTACCACAGCGAATATCGATGCCAGAGGCTTGCATTGCCGTTGCGACATGGCCACGCGCCTCATCGTCAAAGCCGCGCAGAATTTG
>JAAFIJ010000112.1 GCA_013298675.1 Rhodobacterales bacterium
CCGTCGCGCCATTCGACGGCCTCAGGTTCAATTCCCCATTCGGTGGCGGCACGTGCGCACATCTGGGTGATCGCCTGTTTCGCAGCCTCTACAGCAGCCAAACCGGATGCAAAGGTGGCGCGGCTGCCGTGGGTGGGTTCATTCACGCCCAGCGCCCCGGTTTCCACGATGTTCACCCGCACATTCTCATATGCGATGCCAAGAGTTTCCGCAGTCATCATCGCAAGCGACGCCCGACTGCCACCGATATCCGGCGTGCCGACTGAAACCGTCACTGTGCCATCCTCGCCAATGGCCAAGGACACCGATGTTTCGCCACCGTGGTTGAACCAAAACCCTGCCGCCGACCCGCGTCCTTGGTTCGGGCCAAGCGGTATCGATAAGTTGGGATGCGCCATTGCAGCCTCAAGTGATTCGACCAAACCAATGCGGTTATAGGTGGGCCCATAGCTTGCCTTGGTCCCCTCGCGGGCCGCGTTTTTTAGGCGCACGACAAGTGGGTCCAGCCCCAGTTCGTGGCACATCTCATCCAGTAGGTTTTCGACCGCAAAGGCCGCCATCGGCGCACCCGGCGCGCGGTAAGCGGCTGCTTTGGGGCGGTTGGCCAGCACCTCATAGCCTTGATGATAGACAGCTGGAATAGCATAGCACGCCAAGGCACAAGACAGGGCTTCGCCGACTGGCGACGCGCCGATAAACGCACCACCTTGCATGCGGAAATTCACTGTGGCGGCTGTGATGCTGCCATCCGCCTTAATTCCCATTTTCACGTCCATCGACGCAGACGCGGTCGGTCCAGTCGCACGCAAAACCTCGGCCCGGCTCATCACCAGCTTTACCGGTGTGCCGCCCGCTTTGCGCGACAGCGCGAGTGCCAAAGGCTCCATAAAGATGATTGTTTTGCCGCCAAACCCGCCGCCGATTTCAGAAGGCGTGACGCGCAATTGCGACGCCTCGGTGCCCAGAACGGCAGCGCACATCCGGCGGACATACCACTGGCCTTGGGTGCAAACCCACATCTCGCCCTTGCCGTCCGCGCCCATCTGCCCAAGGCAGGCGTGCGGCTCGATGTAACCTTGATGCGTCGCCTCGGTCTTATAGGAATAAGCGCGCACAAGATCTGCGGCAGCAAAGCCTGCCTCAAGATCACCGTGGCCAAAGTCAATATAGCGCACCACGTTGGGGTGCATCCCGGCGGGCACGGAATGATCCGCCGTGCCTGCGCGAATGACCGGCGCATCCGGGGCCATCGCGGCATCAACGTCGATGACATGCGGCAGCACTTCGTATTCCACCTCGATCAACCGGGCCGCATCTTGCGCCAATAGTTTTGACGTCGCGGCAACGGCGGCCACGGCGTGCCCGTCATACAGTGCCACATCGCCCGCCATGCAGTTTTCCTGCAGGTTCCAATCCTCACCGGTCAGACCCGTCGGAAAGTCGGCGCGGGTAATCACCGCTTTGACGCCTTGCAACGCAAGCGCCTTGGTCGCGTCAATTTTGATAATGCGCGCATGAGCATGTGGAGAGCGCACGACAGCTGCATGCAGCATCCCCGGTGCCGTGACATCGGCACCATACCGGGCGCGACCTGTGACCTTGTCCAACCCATCGGGGCGGTTCGGCCTTGTGCCAACCAAACGGAAGGTTGATTTCAATTCATCCTTTGGCATCAGTTCGCCCCCCGCATTTCGGCGCCCGCATCCATGACGGCGCGAATGATTTTGTCATATCCAGTGCAACGGCAAAGGTTGCCTGCCAGCCAGAACCGCACCTCTGATTCCGTCGGGTCGGGGTTTTGGGCCAGCAACGCCTTGGCGGCAACCAGAATGCCCGGGGTACAGAACCCGCATTGTAGGGCTGCGTGCTCGATGAATTTGCGTTGGAGCGGATGCAGCTCTGCGCCAGTGGCAAGACCCTCGACCGTTTCAACCTGTTTGTCTTGCACCTCGGCGGCCAAGACAAGGCACGAACAGACCAACACGCCGTCAAGTAGCACCGAACAAGCCCCGCAGTCGCCAGTACCGCACCCCTCTTTGGTGCCGGTCAGGCCCAGCTGATCGCGCAAAGCGTCCAACAGGGTGTCGCGGGATTCTGCCAGAAATTCGACGGTATCGCCGTTTACCGTGGTGGTGACGTGGATTTTGCTCATTTGACTGCTCCTTTCGCACGCGCATATGCAATGCGTGCGGCGCGCTTGACCAAGACACCGACAATATCGTTGCGGAAATCTGCGGTCCCGCGTTTGTCTGAAATTGGCGTTGCTGCCGCAATAGCCGCCGTTGCCAGTGCGTCGAGGTCGGCATCTTGCAAGGCTGTGCCGATGATGGCCTGCGCCGCGGCCTGAACCAACATCACCTTGGCTGCCACCGCGCCCAATGCCACCCGGGCCTCGGTGATCATCGCGCCATCAAGACGCAGATTGACCGCAGCGCCAACAACAGCAATGTCCATTTCGCTGCGCGGAATAAAGCGCAGATAGGCGTCGCCGCCGTGTTTTCCGCGTGGCGGCAAGATCAACGCGGTGACCATCTCGCCCGGCTGCAGAACATTTCGGCCCGGACCCGCTGGCACATCTTCAACCGCAATGTCACGCTGCCCCTGCGGTCCGATGACCGAAACCTTTGCGCCCGCGGTCACCAAGGCGGGTACGGAATCTGCCGCAGGAGAGCCGTTGCACAGGTTCCCAACCAAAGTGGCACGACCCTGAACCTGAGTAGAGCCAACCAACTGCATACCCTCAACGACCCCCGGCCAGTCGGCCACAAGCCCGGCATGCCGCCCCAGTTCCGCGCCAGACACCGCAATCCCGATCCGCCATCCGCCGTCACCCGTGGCGGAAATATCTTTGCCGCCCGCGATATGCTTCAGGTCGATCAGATCATCCGGAGAGACCATCCCAGCCCGCAATTGCACCAGCACATCGGTGCCACCTGCCAGAAATCGGGTCTTGCCGGGTGCCGCCGCCGCAATTGCGACCGCTTGCTCGAACGTTTTGGGTGTGTGAAGTCGCATTCCGCCTCCGTTTGGGTGATGGTTTGGCGCAACCAGCAAAAGCATTTCCGATTGGCACCCACATACACCTTACATCATGATCGAAGTTTCAAAGTTCAGCAACCTAAACGCCGAAGGCCGCAGGTAAACCTGAACTAAATCTAGCAGCCTTCCACTTTCAACAATGCCAAATGAAATCCAAGTCTTTGTTGTGCGTATCGTTCAGGACAGAGATCATGGACAGCACGCCGATCTCATCGCGAACAATACCCTTTGGCCGGTCCTGATTGCTTTTGGGAAAGAACGACCTAGCTCGAACCTTCAGCTCTTTTAACAACCAGCTTAACTGCTCGCTTTGCTTCCCTAAGTTGGAAGTCCGAACGATCCGGGCGTGATCGCCCCAAGATGGGCTATTTGGTCGAGATACCATGCACTGTTGGATTGAAATCGTTTTTATTTGGCGTTATCGTGAAAAAACTGCAGCTTTGGGTGATCAAATCCTTCACCCGCCTGAGAAGAAAACAAGGGATGTATTCGGCATGAGCCAGCAAAACCCGAAACCTGCGATACCGCGTCCTACGATCAAGATGCTCTCTGCAGTGACGGGTTTTTCGATTGCAACGATTTCGAAGGCCTTGCACGACTCACCAGTGGTTACGCAAGAAACCAAGGACGCCATCCGCAAGGCAGCCGCGCAGCTTGGCTATGAGGCCAGTTTGCGCGGCAAGTCTTTGCGCACGGGCCTTACATATCAGATCGCGGTGCTGATGCCGGTGCCATCAGAAAGTGACTTTGAATGGGACGGGGTGGAATACACCCAGATCCTAAGCGGAATCAGTCAGGCACTGGCGGGTTCGGCTTACCGATTGGCCGTGCATGTCGTGCGCGACGCAGAAGACGGTCTGGAAGTGGTGCGCAAGATCGTCAACCAAGGTCTTGCGGATGGTATGATATTTTCGGGCATCCGAGCGAAAGATGCGCGGATCGAGTATCTGATAGAGGCCGGGTTTCCGTTTGCGACAATGGGCCGCTGCCGAAGCCCCCTGCAATATGCCCATGTCGACGCTGACAGCGAATGGGCGGCCTTTGCTGCGACCGAGCGCCTGATTGCGGGTGGTCATCGCCGCATTGCCCTAATCAATCCTGACCCACTTCTGTCATATGCGCTCGACCGGATCGACGGCTTTCGCCGAGCGCTATCGGTGGCCGGACTGCAGGGCTGCGACGACCTGATCGTGGCAGGCGATCTGACGGCAAAATTTGGCAAGTCCAGCACGTTGGCGCTGCGCGGGCAGGCAAACCCGCCGACAGGGTTTGTATGCGTGAACGAGGCTGTAACTTTGGGCGTTCTTTCCGGGCTGAACGATCTTGGCCTGACTGTTGGCGTCGACGCCAGTGTCATCGCCTATGACGACATCAATGTCAGCGCCTATTTCGCGCCGCCGTTGACCACACTTTATTTGCCGATTGCCCAACTTGGTCAACGATTGGGGTCGTTTTTGCTGCGCCGGTTGGCGGGTGAAGAACCCTCGGCTTTGGCAGAGGTGTTCCGTCCCGAACTTCTGGTTCGGCAGGCGGATCAACTTCGCAGGCAGTCACCGATTTTGCAACTGTAAGACAACAAAGGGGAGAACTGACATGATGAAGACAACTGTTGCGACCGCATTGCTTATGAGCCTTCTCAGCGGGCCGATGTTCGCCGCCGACCTGGCCGGAGCCGCCCTCAAGGTCGGCTCGGACACTACCTCACCACCGATGGAGTTTGTGGATCCCGCCACCGGCCAGATCGCAGGCTTTGATGTGGATGTTGTTACGGCCATTTGTGCCAAAATCAACTGTACCGCCGAGTTTGTAACCACCGGTTGGGATGGCATCTTTGCCGCCTTGGATCAGGGCAGCTTTGATCTTGTCGCCTCGGGCGTGTCCATCACCGAAGAGCGGCAGAAGGTGATGGATTTCACCGAACCCTATATCATCAACGGCCAAGCGATCTTGATCCGGGCGGCAGATCAAGGCTTGACCCTTGATGACTTCAAGACCAAGGGCAAGAAACTGTCTGCGCAGGCAAACACCACCGATGCGGAACTTGCCACCTCGATTGTCGGTGAGGGCAATGTTTTGGCCTATGACACCTTCAACGCCTCGGTTCTGGCACTCAAGAACGGCGATGTGGACGGTGTTGTGATCAACGGCGCCAACGCAAATGCCTATGATAAAGAGTTCGCAGGCGAGTTGGTGGTGGCCATCAAGGATCTGCAAGCGGATCCGCTGGGGCTAGTGTTCCGCAAGGGTGATCCGAATGTTGCCGCCTTTAACGAGGGACTTGCCGCCATACAGGCCGATGGCACGCTCGACGCTTTGATCGCCAAGTATTGGGGTACCAACTGATTGACGCTTTTAGTTGGGCGCGGCGCACGCCGCGCCCAACAACCAATCGCAAAGGGGGTTAGGCGTGTTTCTTACAAAGATCCGGCCAAGCAATCTGATCATCTTGTTTGCGTTGCCCTTCATTGCCTTTCTCTTTGTTAGCAATCCTGATTACAGCCGCTCGCTTGCAGCCATTATCGGTGTTGATCCCGGCGCGGCGCTACTCTTGCCGGGGTTCTGCGCGTTGACCCTTTGCTTTGGCTGTGGGTTGGCCGTCGTGCGATGGCTGCCAGACACAAAGCCGCTGTGGGGTCTTGCGGCCGCAACGCTGTGCGTGATCAGCGCCGCAACTCTTTGGGTAAGCGGTGCCGGTCTGTCGTTTGCAGCCTCGGTTGTGGCCAATGCTGTGGATGGGTTCACCTCTGACCTTGTGGTGCGGGGCGAGACGCCGCGGCGGTTGACCGATGCGGCAATGGCAATGACCGATCTGATTTTTCATCGCGGGCTGTTGATCTACCTTGTTTTCAACATGCTATGCCTGATCGCAGTCATTCTGCCACTTGGCCGCGTTGAAAGGTTGGCGCGCTGGGGTCTGGCGGGGATGAATGGCATCGGGCTGATCTATCTTGCGCTGTTCGCCTATCTCGGCTTTGCGTCTGGTGTCGCAATCACCTTACGCGCGGCCATCTTGGCCTACTTTCTGGCCGTGGTGCTGGGTCTTGGCTGGATCGGGCTGATGCATCTCCAGCCGGTCCGGCGCACCTATCCACTGTTTGTCGGCCTTGCGTTGCTTTGTGCACTGGCTGCTGGATGGCAACTTAGCAAGCCGCAGGCCGAATACGTGTTGCTGGGGACATTGGACGGCAAAATCGCCGTTTCACCGGGCACACCGCAAAGCCTGATTGATGCGGTTCGATACGGCCATTTCCCCGGCGCAAACACCCAAGAGGCGGCTCTGAAAACGGTCAAGGACACCAACGCGGCATTGCAGGCGCTGTTGGCCAACGACGATGTCTCGGCGGTGCTGCTGCCTATGTCTGTCATGCCTGCGGGAAGCCAACCGTTGTGGCGGGCGCAGTCTTTGCCAGACTCGGCCAAGGCAGCGGCGGCGGCCTTTACCGTGTTGACCTTGGTGCTGGCCCTGTTGACGCTGGGCGGTTTTCTGCACCTGCGCCACCCGCTTTCAGTCGGGGCCGAGTTTGTGATCGACACCATTCGCGGCATCCCAATGTTGGTCATCGTGCTTTACATCGGCCTGCCTTTGTCGGGCGCGATCAAGGCGACCACGGGCGGGTTCATCGATCCGCCGAACCTTATGCGCGGCATCGTCGCCATGGCTTTGGCCTATTCCGCCTATCTGGCCGAGATCTTTCGCGCGGGCCTGAAGGCGGTGCCGATTGGCCAGATCGAGGCGGCCCGCAGCATGGGCCTAACCCGTTGGCAAACGGCGCGGTTTGTGGTGATCCCGCAGGCGTTCCGCATCATCATTCCCCCCTTGGGCAATGAATTCATTGCCATCCTCAAAGACACCTCGCTGTTGTCGATCCTGTCGATCCGCGATGTCACCCAGCGTATGCGCGAGTTCCAATCCGCCAGCTTCCTGCCCTTTGCGCCCTATAACTCGGCCGCGATTTTTTACCTGCTGCTGACTTTGGTCGCGGCCAGCTTGATCGCGTCGATAGAACGCAAGTTCCACGTCAAGCAACGATAAACGGGATGGGTTAGCTCAGCAGGCTGTTGGCCATGCGCAGGAACGTGGCCGAGGTCCAGGCAAAGGCCGGGTCGTGCAGCCCTTCCCCGGTCAAGGCATCATGGTTTTCGGCCATGCCACCCGCATTACACATTTCGCAGTAGCGGCGGGCGATATGTGCCGCCGCATCATTCTGCCCCAAGCGGCGCAAACCATCGACAAACAAAGCAGTGGTAGGCGCCCAAATCGGGCCTCGCCAATAGCCATTGGCACGGTAGAGTGGGCTGTCGGTCGCTTCGGTCGCAAGGCCATTTGCCGTCAGATAGCGCCCCGGCTGCAACAACGCCGGCAACATTGCTTTGCGCTTGTCTGCAGCCAACCTTTTGCCCAGCAGCAAGGGCAGGTAAAGCAGAAGTGAATCCCCGGTCTCAACGACCCGTCCGTCCTTCGCCAGACGCGCGACAAACCCCGTCCCCTGCCATAGATCGCGGCACATCGCGTCGCACAGGGCATCGGCTCGCAGAACTGCCTGTTGGGCTTGTTCGGGCTGCCCCAAAGCACGGTGAAGTGCCGCAATCTCGTCCAGTTGCAGGATCAGGAAGGTCGCCAAATCGGGACTGGCCAGCGGCCCCCCTTCGGCAAAGCAGGTGGCATTGTCCCAGCCCGCATCATTGCCGTGACGATAGGCAGGCAGCGCGCCCAGACGCGGCCCCGACATCCAGAACCCCAACTGCGCCTCAAGCCAGCCAAGCACTTGGCGCAAACGGTTTGGCCAATAAGCATCGGGTGCCTGCGCGCGCAGTTGCGCAAATGCCCAGCCATGGACGGGTGGCTTGGTAAAGGCCCAATAGGCGTAACGATCGTTGATATAATCC
>JAAFIJ010000113.1 GCA_013298675.1 Rhodobacterales bacterium
GGACGACCACCCCAATACGAGGCGCAGAATGGGTTGACGTTCCAAACATCAGACCAATAGCCATCGTCTGGCACACGGTTGATCTCCAGCGGGATACCGGCCGCAGCGGCCGATTGCTGGAACAATGCTGCTGCATCCACAGCACCCGGGAAGGCGGTGTCTGCAACCGTCAGAACGATTGGCGATCCATCATGGCCGGACGCTTTGTAATGTTCTGCCGCTTTGGCAGCATCGTACTCGCGCTGGGGCAATGCGGTGAACAAAGGATAAGCCGCGTTCACTGGGGTGTCGTTGCCGATGCCGCCGTAGCCGTTCAGGATCTTGTCCACCATTTCCTGACGATTGATCGATAGTTTCAACGCCATGCGCAGGTCTTTGTTGTCGAACGGTGCCTTGTCGCAATGCATGATGAACACATAGTGACCACGGCCAGAGACGTTCTTGACCTGAATGCCAGGTGTTTGGCCCAACAGTTTTGCAACTTTTGGCTCAACACGGTTGATGATGTCGACCTGACCCGATTGCAGTGCAGAGGTCCGGGCCGTTGCGTCGTTGATCACAGTGATCTCGACCGCGTCGTAATGGCCGCGTGTCGCGTCCCAATCAGCTGCGTTTTTCTCAAAGGTATAACGCACACCGGCTTCGGCGCTGGTCAGTTTGTATGGACCGGTTCCGATCGCAGCATCTGCCGCGCCAACACCGCCTTTTGGCTGTACGACCAGGTGATAGTCTGACAGAAGGTAAGGCAGATCAGCGTTGCCCGTCGACAAGGTCAGAACAACATTGTTGCCGTCAAGTTTCATGGCGGAAATACCCGACATGATGCCGAAGGCGCCCGACTTTGACGCCTCATCCGAGTGGCGTTTAAAGGTCGCCAAGACGTCGTCAGCGGTCAAGTCAGACCCGTCGTGGAACTTAACGCCCTGACGGATTGCAAAGGTCCATTCGGTGCCTTCTGGGTTGGACGAGAACGATTCTGCCAAACGAGGGTCAAGTGCGCCGTCTTTGGTCACGGAAACAATGGTATCGCCCCACTGCTTGTTCACAGCAAATGGAACCGGGCTATCTGCCAGTCCTGGATCCAGCGTATCGGTGGTTTCACCGCCGCCCAGACCAATGCGGAACGTGCCGCCTTTTTTAGGCTCTTGCGCAAATGCGCCCTTTGGCAGCAACGATGTTCCCAGCGCAGCTGTCAAACCGAACGCAGCAGTCCGGTTCAAAAAGCTGCGGCGGCTAAGGCGCACGCTTTCCACGTGCTCGATAATCAGGTCTAGATCGTCTTTCATGTGTCTCTCCCGTTAGATATTCATAGATTTTGATTTTAGTGTTTTTATTGATTCCATAGTCAACCATGGAACAGATACGCAATTCGGTAAACTCAATTTTTTGCGCGCACTCTTTACATCATTTCCCTAGACGTAGCGCCGTGCGATCTTGTCGTCAAAAGCACGCTCAAAGATGATCTGATCACCTTCCCATGCAGTCAAGGTCGCCTGAAGACGAAAATCGGTGGCAGTTGCGGTCATTTCAGCCCAAACCTTGGTCTTTATCTGCCAATTACCGCGTGAAAGGCGTTGCTCCCAGGTGTGGACAGCCTTGGCCGACAGGGGATCGTTGGGGTGGATTTCCCAATGCTCGGTCATACTTTCGCCTGAGCACAGTCCGTGCGACAGGTTCTGCGCATCGCCTAAATCGTCATTTACGATCAATGCAACCGTTCCGCCGATCAGATCCGCCTCAATTTTGCGCGTGGTTTTTCCGGGCCGTAAGACATTATGCGCCCATGGAGTGGCACCCTCAGCCGGCGGTGGCGTCCATTCCGTGCTGCTGCCTTGATGCACAGGAAGGGTCAATTTACCGGCCGTGACTGTCAATGTGCCCGCCTCTGGCGAAGGCCAGATGAACGGCCAATAGCTATTGGACAACGCAAGTCGCAACCTGTGACCGGGGGCCAGACGGTAGGCCATTTGGTCGATCAGGAACGATACCTCAACCGCTTGTCCCGGCACCATCGGCGCAGGATTGGCCATGCTATCGCGGTGACACAAGTTCAACATTCCATGCGCGATTCGCACGGAACTGCCGTCTGGGCCCACATCACACAAGCGCGCCGCCACAAAGCCCAAAGGTTTGTCGGACGAAAGCGTCAGGGTCACTTTGGCCGCCCCCAGCAAATCAAGCGCCGCGGTCAGGGGGGCGCCATCAAAACACACCGACATGGCATCGTCGCTTGCCTGATCCCCAGGCATCTCAGCGTTCAGTCCCATGGGAAAGAACTCACCCGTGTGCATGCCCAAATGCTGCGGTGTGGCGATCACGGCGTTAAAACTGACCTCAGCTGCGCCCAATACCCCGGCCCCTAACCCCAAGGTTTGGTTGGTGACGCGTGGACTTGGCCATGTCTGCTCTGCGACCCAATGCCCCTTGCGGTGTCTGGCGCTGGCATTTGGCGGCTCTGAGTGCAGCATATAGGCACGGTAAGCCGGGTCGTTTTCGGCCCCATTCTGCACGCCTTTCAGCCAGCGGTCCCACCACCGCACCGCCTCTTGCAAGAACCCAATCGCTGGGCCCGGCACCGCCGTATGCGGATATTGATGGACCCAAGGCCCAACGATCCCCTTTACGGGCGCTGGAACATTTTCGACCAGATGCGCCACGGTATTCATATAGTTATCGGCCCACCCGCCCCAAGACAGGACAGGAATGGTCATGCGCGCATAGTCCTCGCAAACTGATCCATGCTGCCAATAGGGCCCGCGTTCCTGCAAATCTGCCCAGCGCGGCGCAAGCCACGGCTGTGCATCCAAGCGACGCATCCAATCTGTCCGCCAATCAGCTCGCAAGTCTGGATCGGCGGGTCTGCTGGAAAAAGACAGCATCACAGCGCCCCAGCCGAAATTTTCGCCAAGCAAACAGCCGCCGCGATAGTGGATATCATCGGCAAATCGGTCGGTGGTCGAACAGACAGAAATCACCGCCTTTAGGGCAGGCGGTTGCAAAAATGCGGTCTGAAGGCAGTTAAACCCACCCCAACTTTTGCCCATCATCCCCACAGCACCAGTGCACCAGTCCTGCGCAGCCAGCCATTCAATCACTTCGCAGGCATCGGCCAGTTCTTGAATAGTGTATTCATCGCTCATCAACCCTTCGCTGTCGCCATTGCCGCGCATATCGACGCGGACGCAGGCATAACCGTGCCCTGCCACATAGGCATGCATCATTTCATCGCGCGGCAGAGTTCCATCGCGTTTGCGATAGGGGATGTACTCCAACACGGCCGGAACGGCGCCTGCGCCAACGGGTCGCCACACCCGCGCTGACAGGCGGCACCCATCGGAGAGGGTGATGCCCATGTCTGGATCATCGGTTGTCGCAAAAGGAAATTCGGTGATGATTTTCACAAAAACCCCCTTGTGCAAACCTCTTGCCATCAGGCGTTGCGACGGCGCTGAAATCCGTTCTCTTTACGCCGCTTGGCAGACTGATTGCGACAAAGGCGCAGGGTTATCCCCTGCGCCTTTGGCGAATTCAAAATTTGTCGCCGCATAAGCCGGATCTACTTGGCCACCGCAGCAAAGCCAGTGATCACCAGCAGATCATCGGTGCCGTAATCATCGACCTTGGCCATCTTGCTGTCGTCCGAATGCTGGATCGAGACATAGGCCGACATGCCGTCTGGGGCAAAGATAAAGCCCGTAGGCTCGGCGCTGGTATCTTTCACCGACAGCATCTTGATGCAGCCATCCGTTTTCAGATCGCGGTCAGCACCGTCCTTTAGGCAGGCAAAGATGTCGCCATTCGGGTGGTCCTCGATCACATAAAGGTTGCCCGTACCGGGTTGGAAATCAAGGTTGTCCATCGAGTTGAAATCGCGATCGCCTTCGATAAAGCGGGTCGCAACTGTAGTCATCGCTTCCACTTTGCCTTCGGCATCTGCGGCGACAATTGTGGTGGGGGCGGTATCAACCACGCACATCACTTCAGCAAAGTTCTTGCCGCCTTCATTGCCGGTATTTGTAAAGCAGAACCGCACGCCTTCGCCGATATAAGCTGTATCAAGATGCAAATCTTCTGGGCGGTAATAGCCGGTGGCGGCCTTTGCATCGGCATCAGCGCGGGCTTTGGTTGGGTCAACTTCGATCCACAGCGCGTTGCCGGTCTCGCAGCCTTGGCCAAATTGCACCTTATCTTTCACGCATTGTACCTGCATCGCATAGGTTCTGCCGGCAGCGTAAGGCGAGGCGTCGAGGCTGGTGATCATGCCGCCAGCATAGGGGGTGGCGGGCAAAAATTTGAACATCGACCCGCCGTCAGCGTCAGGATTTGCGGTGCCTGGGCGCAATTCGTCGCCGCCATAGACCGTGCCATCAGCAAGGGTAGCGATTCCTTCCCAAGCCATGGTCGGCAGGGCCATGCGGCGCACAACTGCGGCTGGGTCAGAGGTGGTTCCAGCTGCGCGGTCGCTGATCACGACGGCCTCGGTGATCGCCAGCGGGTTAAGGATTTCATAAGCGCCGCCTGCATCGTCCTCTTCAGTGAAGAGCACGGTGCCCCAAGCGGTGGTGCGGATGCCATCACAGCTGTTGGTGCCGCGGACGATGGTTTCAACCTTGCCATCGGCCAGCGATATCCGCTGTACGGCGGGGTTCAGCTTGCCAGCGGCGATTTCTTCGACATCACCCTCAATGCAACCGATCAGATGGGTGGGGGCCTCAGCAGGATAAAGAGCCATCATATCCAGATGGTCAGCCGCTTCACGGGTGACGAAAACGGCGGTAAGTCCATCCGCCAAGGCGACTTGATCCGCAGCGGTTTGCTCGGGCAGGCGGTAGCCTTCTTCGGCGGATGCTTCAGCCGAGGCCGCCAATGGCTTGGCAATACCAAACAAAGCTGCCGACTTTTCGGCCAGCATTGCATCGACGCTTGCGCCAAAATCTTCGGCGATAGCGGGCAGGCAAACCGACGCCAGCAATGCGGCAAGACAGATATGTTTCATGGGGCACCTTTGTACAAATTTCGATGACTTCTGTCTGTCTGCACTGCATGAACGTCGAATAACGCGGAGGCTAAGATTTCGTGACACTGCCGCCTTCATGTTTTCAACCGTCGCATGTGCCCCCTTTTCGCGCAGCAGGTCAGCGCATAAGCTAATCCAGACAGAAGGAGAAAAACCATGACAACCCGGCCGAATATCTTGATCGTCATGGTGGACCAATTGACGGGCACGCTGTTCGAAGACGGCCCCGCAGCCTTTCTGCATGCGCCAAATTTGCGCAAATTGGCGGCGCGGTCGGTGCGGTTTGCCAATGCCTACACAGCCTCGCCACTTTGCGCGCCGGCACGTGCCGCTTTTATGTCAGGCGCCCTTCCCCGCCGCACACGGGTCTATGACAATGCCGCCGAATTCGCCTCCGATATTCCGACCTATGCCCACCACCTGCGTCGTGCGGGCTACTTCACCGCCCTTTCGGGCAAAATGCATTTCGTTGGCCCCGATCAGTTGCACGGATTTGAAGAGCGTTTGACCACCGACATTTACCCTGCAGATTTCGGTTGGACCCCCGATTACCGCAAGCCCGGAGAGCGGATCGATTGGTGGTACCACAACATGGGGTCCGTCACGGGCGCAGGCGTGGCCGAGATTACGAACCAATTGGAATATGATGATGACGTTTGCCATCAAGCGGTGCAAAAAATCTATGATCTGTCGCGCGGGCTTGATGCGCGGCCATGGTGCCTGACTGTCAGCTTTACCCACCCACATGACCCCTTTGTTGCGCGCAAGAAATATTGGGACCTTTACGAAAACACCGCAGAACTGAGCCCACCGCCAAAGCTTGACTATGATGACATGGACCCACATTCCCAACGCTTGATGGATGCGTGTGATTGGCGGGGTATGGCCGTCAGCGACACAGACATCCGCCGCTCTCGCCAAGGGTATTTCGCCAATATCTCTTATGTTGACGACAAGATCGGCGAGATATTGACCACGCTGGAAACGACGCGCCAAGAAGCGATCATCGTCTTTGTCTCCGATCACGGCGAGATGTTGGGCCGCAAGGGCCTGTGGTTCAAGATGAACTTCTTTGAAGGCGCATCACGGGTTCCTTTGATGATCTCGGCTCCGGGCCTTGTGCCTGCGCGGATCGACACACCGGTGTCGACCATCGATCTGACGCCCACCCTCTGCGATCTCGCCGGGATATCGATGGCCGATGTCATGCCGTGGACTGACGGTGAAAGCCTTGTGCCCTTGGCATCGGGCCAAGATCGCACCAGCCCTGTCGTCATGGAATATGCGGCCGAAGGCACAATCACCCCGATGGTCGCTTTGCGTCAAGGAGCGTGGAAATACATCCACTGTCCTGCCGACCCCGATCAACTGTTTGATCTGTCCGCCGATCCCGAGGAAAACCACAACCTTGCCTCAGATCCGCGCGCGGCAGAAATCATCGCGCATTTCCGCGCCCAAACCAAGGCCCGCTGGGACTTTGCAGCCTATGACGCAGAGGTGCGCCAATCCCAAGCCCGCCGCTGGGTGGTCTATGAGGCGCTGCGAAACGGGAACTATTACCCGTGGGACCATCAGCCGCTGAAACTCGCCTCGGAACGCTACATGCGCAACCACATGGACCTGAACATCCTAGAGGACAGCAAACGCTTCCCTCGCGGCGAATAATACCGCCATCGCAACTCTTCCGTGGCAACGCAGCGCCTTGGGGCTCGAAGCCCCAAGGCGCTGCTCCACCTCAGAAATCAGCCGAACACTTACCGCGCGCCGTTCAAAATGATTTCGGCGCCTTTCCAGCCCATCAACATGGCTGGCGCATTCGTGTTGCCGGCAATCAAGTTTGGAAAGCTAGAGGCGTCGATCACCCGCAGCGCGTCCAACCCATGGACCCGCAAAGTTGCATCAACTACCGAATTTTCCGCATTTCGCCCCATGCGGGCCGTACAACTTGGGTGATAGACTGTCCCAGAACGCGCACAGAAATCGGCGATCATATCTTCGTCTGACTTCACCATCGGCCCCGGACGCAACTCTTCCTCGATCAAGGGCGCAAAAGCTGGCTGTGCAGCGATTTTGCGCAGAAACTTCACAGCAGCCAACATCTCTTGAACATCGTGATCGGTGTGAAACGCATTGGCAGTGATGGTCGGATGCGCAAGCGCATCTGTGGTGTGAATGCGAATATCGCCCCGGCTTGTCGGTCTACAATTTGACAGACCAATCGACAGGCCTGAAAACGGATCGGGCGTCAACAAAGGTCGCTCACCCACGCGCGGCACAAGTGTTGAAAATGCCTGAAAATACAGCTGCATATTGGGCCGCTCCAGTGCATCACTGGTTTTGAAAAATCCACCCCCATGGTTGATGGATTTGGCCAGCGGTCCGCCGCCTGTCGTAAAATATTGCATCCCCACCAACAGCTTACCCCACCAAGGGCGCAGGATGTCGTTGTACGTCGGCACCTTCATTTTCCACGTATAGTTGATGCCCTGATGATCACTTAAATGCGCGCCCACGTTGGCATTTTCCTGCACCACATCAATGCCCAACCCCTGCAACAACCCGCCCGGTCCTACCCCCGACAATTGCAACAGCTGTGGCGAGTTGATGGCCCCGCCCGACAAGATCACCTCGGCATTGCATCGCAATTCGTGGGTCTGTCCGGCCTGCACATAGGCCACACCCACCGCCCGTTTACCCTCAAACAAGACACGCGTCACTTGCGCTCGCGTGACCACCCGTAGATTTGTCCGCTTCATCGCCGGGCGCAAAAACGCGCGCGCTGCAGAGTTGCGCCGCGCGTTCTTGATCGTCATTTGATAGGTCCCAGCACCGATCTGTTCGGCACCATTAAAGTCAGGGTTAAATGGCAACCCCGCCTCACCGCACGCGGCTACATATTCT
>JAAFIJ010000114.1 GCA_013298675.1 Rhodobacterales bacterium
GGCGTTGATGGCGTCGGCGGATGAATTTGAAATTGTGGTGACAGGCAAAGGCGGGCACGCCGCCAAACCGCACGAATGCATCGACAGTACGGTCGTCGCTGCCCATATCATTGTGGCGTTGCAGACCATCGCATCACGCGGGGTTGATCCGATGAAGCAGGTCGTGGTGTCAGTCTGCACGGTTGCCACGGACAGCACGGCGCATAATGTCATTCCGCAAGTGGTCAAAATGAAGGGCACCGTCCGTGCGATGGATTTTGGCGTGCAGGATTTTGTCGAAGAGCGGGTCAAAGCAATTGCCGCGGGCACAGCCCTTGCGCTGGGCGCGCGCGCCGAGGTGCAATACCGTCGCGGTTATCCGGTTACGATGAATACGCCCGAAAATACAGAATTTGCCGCCGATGCCGCTCGAAAGGTCAGCGGTATCGTCGATACCGACACGCCCCCGGTGATGGGCGCCGAGGATTTCAGCTTTATGCTGCTGGAACGTCCCGGCGCCTATATCTTTATGGGCAACGGCGATACGGCGATGGTGCATCACCCTGCCTATAACTTTGATGATGCCGCGATCCCGTTCGGGTCAAGTTGGTACGCTGAAATGGTAGAGACCCGGATGCCCGCGCGCTGAATGGCTTTGGCGTGACCGAAGCCGATGGGTATAAATCCTTTCGGGCACAGAGGATGGCGCGAGGCTTTTGCTTTGCGCCGTGTCGCCAGATAGTGTTCGATTCTACGTTGGACTTTGCGTCGGCAAGGACAGGAGCATAGACCATGATCGCCACGGTGTTGGTCGCGTTGATCGCAGTGCTGCACCTGTACATATTGGTGCTAGAGATGTTCCTGTGGCAGGCACCTCGCACGCGCGCGGTGTTTGGGATGTCCGAAGATATGGCCGCCAAAACCAAGGTCATGGCCGCCAATCAGGGGCTCTATAACGGGTTTTTGGCGGCGGGATTGATCTGGTCCGTCTGGCTTGGTGTCTTGACGGAAGGACGCGCCGTGGCGCTGTTCTTCCTGCTTTGCGTACTGATCGCCGGGCTCTACGGGGCTATGACTGCCTCTCGCCGGATATTGTTCGTGCAGGCGGCGCCAAGTGCGCTGGGCATCCTTGCCGTTTTGAGCGGACTTTAGCGCCAACAGAACGTCTTCAACCGCCTGTGTGGCTCATATGCCTGATCGTCTGGCCGGCCACGTTTTGGCGCGCATAATCAAAGTCATGGCCCTTAGGCTTACGCCCAATCGCCGCTCTGATCGCGGTGTCCAAGCTGTGGTTTGACGGGTCAGCCCGCAAAGGGCTACGCAAATCGGCCATGTCTTCTTGACCAAGACACATGTACAACTCTCCGGTGCAGGTCAGCCGCACCCGGTTACAGCTTTCGCAGAAATTATGGGTCAGCGGCGTAATGAAACCGATCCGCTGCCCGGTTTCTTGAAGCCGGACATAGCGCGCAGGCCCGCCGGTATTGACGGTCAGGTCCTCTAAAGTATAGCGGGTCGCCAACTGCGCGCGCAGGTCTTTCAGCGGCCAGTACTGATCCAATCGCTGAATTTCGCCCATGTCGCCCATCGGCATCACTTCGATAAAGGTCAGATCGTGGCCATCGCGAGCGCACCATTCGGCAAGGCTGAAAAGCTCAATTTCATTGAAACCCTTCAAAGCCACCGCGTTAATCTTGACCTGCAACCCCGCCTCACGCGCGGCGTCGATCCCGTCGAGCACTTGCGCCAAACGCCCCCAACGGGTGATCTGGGCAAACTTCGCTGTGTCTAGCGTATCCAGCGACACGTTGATCCGCTTGACCCCGGCGGCGGCAAGGTCGCGATCCATTGGTGGTCAGCGTCAGTTCGCGCAGCGCGCCTGTTTTCAAATGGCGCGACATGGCGTCGAAAAATGTCATGATACCTTTGCGCACCAAAGGTTCACCGCCGGTGATCCGCAGCTTTTGCACGCCCATTTCCACGAAAGCGGTACACAATCGGTCAAGCTCTTCTAGCGTCAGAAGGTCAGCCTTTGGCAGAAAATTCATCTGCTCTGTCATGCAATAGGTACAGCGGAAATCGCACCGGTCAGTGACCGAGACACGCAAGTACGAAATCGCGCGGGCAAAGGGATCTATCAGCGGAACCATGGACCAAACTAGGCCAATTGCGTCGCGTGCAGCAAGTCCGAAAGCGCCTGTTGCAGTCACTTCTGCGTCAGACTAATCTTGGACCTATGATCCATAAAACCCGACTGCCCCTTTTGATCCTTGCGGCTTTGCCCGTGGCGGGCTGCGGTCTGCTGCGACCCAAAGCGGTTGAGCCGCCGGTTCAGATCATGGCCCCGTTGGACGCTACAGTGGCGCTGGCGCCATTGGCAGGGCAGGGGCAAACAGCTGCGACGTTGGACGAAAGCAGCAGAGCCGAAAAAGTTGCGGCACTCTCGAATGCCAGTGGGAGTGAACGGATTTTGGGCACCACAAGTGTTGCGTTGGGCAGCCCGGCCGAACAAGGATTTTGGCTGAAAACATCCTTGGTCGTGGTCGCAGGCAAAGGGCGCGTGGTTTTAGCCAATGGCAAATCGATTGCCGTTGATTTGCTGCCTGTGCAAGGGGGCAGTTTGTTGTCCCTATCCGCCTACCGCGCGCTTGGTATCGGGTTGACGGATCTGCCCGAAGTCACTGTGTACATCAACTGACCACCCGCCACAGAGATTAGCCCAGGTACTGGCCCGCTTCTTTGCGGGCAAAGCTGCGCAAACGGTCGCCGTGCATGGCCAAAAACCCATTGGCGCGCAGGGTGTCGTGTTTGGACAAATCGCGCACCCACCAGGCCACTGCCTTTTGGATAAACCAGTCTTTGTCATCAGCATAAAGTGCTGCCCAACCAAGCACACGGTCACGAATTTCCATCTCGAATGGTTTGGGAAAGTTCTGTTTGGCAAAGGGCAAAGTGATTACCAAAGCGGCGCGGCGTTGCCACATGTTGGGCGAATTCGTCCATTCCTCGACCGTTGCAATGCGCGAAGGATCGGCCACAACCCGCTTTTGGCCTGCGATACAGACATGGTCAGCGATGGCCCAAGCGTCAAACTGCGGCACCCAATCACAGATCAGCGCCCACGCGGTTTCGTCCTCGGGACGAATACGGGCTTGGGTCAACAGCTTGGCTGCGGCAACGCGGGCCTCATGGATGTTGGTGTCCCACAGGTCTGCCGCCAGCTGAATGCGCTGCGGCAAATCGCATTCAGCGCGCCATGCATCGGTGAACTCTTCGACTTGCGGCACCCGCAGGCCAAGGTAGCGGCGGTCCACTTTATGATAGGCCGCAGCCTCGATGGCCCGTTGTGGATCGGCTTGCGTTTGCAACTGGGCCAATGCGTCGTGAACGATCATAGATTTGCCTCAATGCCAGTCGGCTGGCCGTCAATTGTTAAGCGGTTGCGCGTGTCCCAATAGGCAGACAAACCGTCAGGGCCTTGGTCTTCGGCCCATCGCCGTAAGGTGGGGCGTTCACCCGCCGGTTCCATAAAGGGCACGGCAAAACCGCAAGAGCTTTGAACCAGCTCTATGGTCAACTCAACTATCTGCCGCAATCCTGGAAGGGGGGGCAGGTGTGCAGCCAAAGCAGCCCAGTCCGGGCTGTCGTGATGGTGTGCCTGTGCTTGCCCATAGGCGCGCAGGATCATCGGGCGTTTGGCAAAGCCGCACCACATTAGGGTCATCCTGGCATCAAGTGCCAAATGCGCCGCCGTTTCATTGCCCGAACCGGTCGCATTGGCCCAAAGGATACGATTTGGCGAGAGCACCCGCAAACTGTCCATCCCCTTGGGCGACAAATTGACATGCGCACCAGCTGGCGCCGCGGTCGCTACGAAAAACAGTTGTTGCTCTGCAATAAAGCCGATCTGATCCGATTGCAGGGCATCAAAACGCTTACCCATTACTCAACCGTCACCGATTTCGCCAGATTGCGCGGTTGATCCACATCCGTGCCTTTGGCAATCGCCGTGTGATAGGCCAATAACTGCGCCGGGATGGCATAGAGGATCGGCGCAAAGGTGTTGGAAACCGCTGGCATCACCAAAGTTTTCCAGCAGTCCACACCTGCCTCGGCCACGCCTTGGGCGTCAGAAATCAGCAGCACTTTGCCGTGGCGGGCCATGACCTCTTGCATGTTGGACACGGTTTTTTCAAACAAATGGTCGCGCGGTGCCAGAACGATGACTGGCACGCGGTTATCAATCAGGGCTATGGGGCCATGTTTCAGTTCACCCGATGCATAACCTTCGGCGTGGATGTAGCTGATTTCTTTCAGTTTTAGCGCACCTTCAAGGGCGAGAGGGTACATCGCGCCGCGGCCAAGGAACAGCACGTCTTGCGCTTCGGCCAATTCCTCGCAGATCGTCGCCACATGCGATGAAAGGGCCAGCGCATGGTTCATAAGACCCGGCATGGCGGCCAGATCGGACAGGTGCTGGGCAAGCGCCTCGGGTGTCAGTCGGCCCCGGTCAACGCCTGCTTTCAGTGCCAGCATAGCCAATGTGATCAACTGGCACGAGAAGGCCTTGGTCGAGGCGACGCCAACTTCAATC
Source organism: Rhodobacterales bacterium (assembly GCA_013298675.1). Lineage (GTDB taxonomy): Bacteria > Pseudomonadota > Alphaproteobacteria > Rhodobacterales > Rhodobacteraceae > JAAFU01. Next base: position 4,574 of record JAAFIJ010000114.1, read on the forward strand.
CCGGCCATGATTGGCAGGGCAAGGTCGGCCTCGCGGGCGATGGATGATGTCGGCACGTTTACCACGGCGACGATCTTGGCGACTTTATCCTTAGTATAGCGCAGAGCAGCCAAAGTGTCCGCAGTCTCACCCGATTGGCTGACGAAAAGCGCCCATTGCTTGGACGATAATGGCGGCTCGCGGTAGCGAAATTCGGACGCCACGTCAATTTCAACCGGGATGCCTGCGATTTGCTCGAACCAGTATTTGGCGACATGGCAGGCATAGGCGGCCGTGCCGCAAGCAACCATAGAGATGCGGTCGACATTGGCGAAATTCACATCCGCAGGCAGATTTAGCGCACCATCGTTGACATAGCGTTTCAGGGCATCTGCAAGGACGACCGGTTGCTCAGCGATTTCTTTCGCCATGAAGTGTTTGTACCCACCCTTTTCGATACGGGTGGCGTCAACCTGAATGCGGGTCTCGGCGCGGTTGGCAAGGCGGCCTGCCTCATCATAAATCTCTGCGCCGTTCCGGGTGATGACAGCCCAATCACCTTCTTCCAAATAGGTGATGCGGTCGGTCATCGGCGACAGGGCAATTGCGTCAGAGCCTACGAACATCTCACCCGTGCCATGGCCAATTGCGAGGGGCGAACCTTTGCGTGCGCAGATCATTAGGTCGTCTTGCCCATCAAACAAGAAGCAAAGGGCAAACGCCCCGTGCAGGCGTTTCAAAGTAGCGCGGGCGGCCTCAACTGGACCCAAACCCTGATCCATATAAATGCGCGCCATCAAGGCCACAGTTTCGGTATCGGTTTCAGATTCGAACCCGTGCCCCGCTGCCGCAATTTCGATGCGAAGTTCGCGAAAGTTCTCGATGATGCCGTTGTGCACCACCGCAACCGGGCCTGATTTATGCGGGTGTGCGTTCATTTCGGTTGCTGCACCATGCGTGGCCCAGCGGGTGTGACCAATGCCCGATTTACCCGCAAGCGGGTTATGCACCAGCAGGTCCGACAGGTTTACCAGTTTGCCAACAGCACGGCGACGGTCCAACGCGCCATTGTTGACGGTGGCAATCCCTGCACTGTCATAGCCGCGATATTCCAGCCGCTTCAGCGCCTCGACGAGCAAAGGAGCCGCTTCGTGGTTGCCAAGAACCCCTACAATTCCACACATAACTTACTGCCCTTTTGCTTTGGCGGCCTTGACGGCCCTTAATTTCTCAAAAAATTTGATCGCCAGACCGGGTTTGTTGGCTTGACGCGCGCGGGCGATGGCGATGGCACCTGCAGGCACGTTTTCGGTGATCACAGACCCGGATCCGGTCATCGCATCGTCGCCCACAGTTACCGGAGCCACCAGCATGGTGTCGGACCCGATAAAGGCGCGTTTGCCGATGGTGGTTTTGTGCTTCATCACGCCGTCATAGTTGCAGGTCACGGTCCCCGCCCCAATGTTGGTAAATTCACCAATATGCGCATCGCCCAGATAGGTCAGGTGGCCGACTTTGACGCCTTCATCCAAGATCGAATTCTTGATCTCGACAAAGTTGCCCACATGCACGTCTTCAGCCAATTCTGCGCCGGGGCGCAAGCGCGCAAAGGGGCCGACCGATGCGCCCCGAGAAATGTGGCAACCCTCAAGGTGACAAAAGGCTTTGATCTCTGCCTCGCTTTCAACAGTCACGCCGGGGCCGAAGAACACGTTTGGGCCTATGATCGTATCGCGGCCGACATAGGTGTCCATGCCAAAGAACACGGTATCGGGTGCGGTCAGGGTGACACCGTTTTCCAACGCCTCAGCGCGGGCACGCGATTGAAAGGCAGCCTCAGCTTCGGCCAGTTGGGCGCGCGTGTTGACGCCAAGAGTTTCAGCCTCGTCACAAATCACCACGCCAGCCGACAGGCCATGGGCACGGGCAAGGCCCACGATATCAGTCAGATAGTATTCGCCGGACGCATTGTCATTGCCGATCAGCGCGACCAGCTCGAACAGGGTTTTGACATCGGCGCAGATGACGCCGGAATTGCAGAGCGTGATTTTGCGTTCAGCCTCAGTCGCATCTTTGAATTCGACGATGCGCTGGAGTTCATCCCCTTTGACCACAAGACGGCCGTAACGGCCCGGATCGCGCGCCTCAAACCCCAAGATCACCACGGCATGTTGCGCGCGGGCCTCTATCATCGATTGCAGGGTTTCGGGGCGGATAAAGGGGGTATCGCCGTAAAGGACGATCGCGTCACCTGTCGCATTGGCCAACAACGGGGCCGCTTGGGCAACCGCATGCGCGGTGCCCAGTTGTGGGTCTTGAACAACAGTCTGGGCAGCCTCATCAAAGGCAAGTGCAGATTTGGCGACCGCCGCTGCACCGTGGCCGGTAACGACGACAATATGCGACGGCTCAAGGCTTCGCCCTGCGTTCAGGGCATGGTGCAACATTGGGCTGGCCGCAACGCAGTGCAGCACCTTTGGCAACTCGGAATTCATCCGCGTGCCCATTCCTGCGGCCAAAACAATTAACGAAACCGGCATGGAAACCCTTTCAAATCTGACCCGCTCGTTTTAGCGATGAATGGCCGGGTCGCAAGGGGTGGCCGTATCACGGAAGGTTACAATATGCGCTGCGTGGTGTTTGATCTGGATGGAACGCTGGCGGATACGTCAAAAGATCTGCTTGCGGCGGCAAATGCTTGCTTTGTCGATCAAGGATATGGGGTTGTTTTGGATGACCGCGACACGTTAACCGCATTCCATGGTGGGCGGGCGATGTTGCGGGCAGGGTATGACCGTTTGGGCGTCGCCTATGACGAAGAAACAATCAGTCGAAATTATCCCAAACTGCTGATGGCCTATGCCGCAGGCATTGATACGCATACCCAGCTTTACCCCGGTGCTGTTGAGGCGGTGATGGCGTTGCGGTCCAAAGGGTACAAAACCGCGATTTGCACCAACAAGCCTGAAGGGTTGGCACAAGAGCTGGTGCGCAGATTGGGGATCACCGAATTGTTTGGCAGTTTGATCGGGGCGGATACTTTGCCCGTGCGCAAACCCGATCCTGCGCCCTATTTGGCAGCAGTACATCAGGCGGGCGGGGTTGTCGGACGGTCAATGTTGATCGGAGATACCGAAACCGACCGCAAAACCGGCCTTGCTGCGGGGGTCCCTGTGGCGCTGGTGACTTTTGGTCCCGAAGGTCGGGGGGTGTCTCGCCTCTCACCCGAAGCTCTGCTAGACAGCTTTGCAGATCTGCCAGATTTGGCAGACCGGCTTATCCGCTGAACAGGAAACTCACATGTCGCCCGTCAAACCAGTATCCAAACACGCCGTAAATTTTGTCTTTTTGACT
>JAAFIJ010000115.1 GCA_013298675.1 Rhodobacterales bacterium
CACGGGTCGTTCGCGGAGAAGTTCTGGCGCTGAAGGAGCGTGAATATGTCTTGGCGGCCCGGTCCATCGGGGCAGCCCCTCGGCGGATCATTCTGCGCCACATTCTGCCAAACGTCGTGTCGCCGGTCATGGTGGCCGCAACGCTGGGCATTGCAGAGGCGATCATCACAGAATCTGTACTGTCCTTCCTTGGGCTTGGTTTTCCACCAGATTTCCCGACATGGGGCAGACTGCTTTATGATGGCATGGCGTATATTCAACTTTACCCAGAGCGGGTGATTTGGCCGGGTCTGGCAATTTCGCTGACAGTGTTGTCGGTGAATTACATCGGGGACGGTTTGCGCGATGCCTTGGACCCACGGATCAGAGGGCGCTGACCACGCCCCCTAACCTAGCACCCTAACTTGCGTGCATCTGACGTCGGATTCGGCGTACCATCAACCACACCACACCGATCACCACGGGTGTCAGGGCTGCGGTCGCTGCTGCTTTTGGCGCATGCGCCAGCTCTATAAACGGTGCCGCTACATAAGACGCGAGCCCAAGGGCGTAGTAGCTGATCGCCACCACTGACAGCCCCTCAACCGTGTGCTGAAGACGCAGGGCAAGATCGGCGCGGCGATCCATGCTCTCGAGTAAACTCTGGTTTTGCGATGAACGTTGCACATCAACCCGCGTGCGCAGCAACTCTGCCGCGCGCATCGCCCGCTCTGCCATCGATTTCAACCGCGCCTCGGTTGACTTGACCGTTCGCATGGCAGGGTCATAGCGTCGCATCATAAATTCACCAAAGGTTTGGCGCCCATCCACCCGCTGTTCGCGCAAGGCAGCAATGCGCTGATCGACGATCGCCTCATATGCCCCTGTGGCCCCAAACCGGAAAGAATTTTGCACCGCCATCGCCTCTAGCTCTGCGGAAATGGCCAGCAGTTCATACAACGCCGTTTCGGGCGGACGCGCGGCGTTATCAAGCCCCGACACCAGAGATGACAGCCGGGGGTCGAGCGCATTCAACCGTTCGGTCAACGCCCGCGCCTCAATCAATCCCAGCATCGACATCGCACGGTAGGTTTCAATCTCGCATAAGCGTTGTACGATCCGACCTATCCGCCGGCGTCCTGTGCCGGGGCGCACAAAAACGGCAAAGCGCATGAACCCAGATGCATCAATGCGGAAATCGCCCGCGACGATGGCGGCGCCGTCGACCACACGTGCGACAGCAAGGCTTTCAGGGACAAACCACGCATCAAGCTTGACGCGCATTTGTTCGTCGTCTTGTGGCATCTCTTCGACTCGCATCAAAATCGCCGTCATGATCTTGCCCGGTGCCGTGCTTAGCCAGTTTGGTGGAAACACTTGCATTTCGGCGGGGTCAAAAGCGCGATCAGACAGTCCAGGGGTAAAGCCGGAATAGGTCACGAATTCGGTATGGCTTTCCCATTTCAGTTCTGTCCGTCCCAAGGGTCCTGAAAAATGCGTGGCCCCCGGTTGCGGATGCGCAGAGCCGTGGCGGTCAAGCAGTTGCACAAGATGCGCAATATCTGTCCCCCTGTCGCGGTTTTGCGCCAAGACCGGTTCCTTGATCGCAAGATAGGCCGTGGCGCACGGTGCGTTTAACGCAGGAAATGGACGGGCATGCAGCTCGTTCACGGTGGTATAGCGCTGAGGATGGTCAAGGATTTGGGGCATGGCTGCTATCAGGTCAGGACTGTTGACACGATTTGGGTGCGTCTGCCTTCCGATTGCCAGCAAAGCTGCCGCATACAGGGGTATGCACCGGTTTTGTTGCATCCCCGCCACAGTCACTTCTACACCCTACCAATCGGTATTGTTACGCTCCGGCTCTGTGAACAGACCAGCCCTTATCGATGATGAAAAATGAATGCGGGCGCAAGAAGCGCCCGCAATTCCCGGTATGATAACCGAAGGCTAGGTCAGTCGATCAATGGCAGCAACGCATCCAAAGATTTCTTGGCGTCACCATAAAACATCCGAGTATTTTCTTTATAGAACAACGGGTTCTCGATCCCGGAATAGCCTGTACCCTGCCCGCGCTTAGACACGAAGACTTGTTTGGCCTTCCAGCATTCCAACACCGGCATGCCCGCGATAGGAGAGTTCGGATCCTCTTGCGCCGCGGGGTTCACGATGTCGTTCGACCCAATGACGATCGCCACATCGGTCGTTGGGAAATCGGCGTTGATTTCGTCCATTTCCATCACGATGTCATAGGGCACCTTCGCCTCGGCCAAGAGAACGTTCATATGGCCCGGCAAACGGCCCGCGACGGGGTGGATCGCAAAGCGCACAGTCTTGCCCGCTGCGCGCAGCTTGCGCGTCAACTCGGACACCGACTGCTGTGCTTGGGCGACCGCCATCCCGTAACCCGGAATGATGATGATGCTGTCTGCATCGTTCAGGGCTGCGGCCACGCCTTCGGCATCAATCGCAATCTGCTCGCCCACAACCTCCATCGCCGGACCCGTGGTGGTGCCAAAGCCGCCAAGGATCACGGAGATGAACGACCGGTTCATCGCTTTACACATGATGTAGGACAGGATCGCACCGGAAGAGCCGACAAGAGCGCCCGTCACGATCAACAGATCATTGCCAAGCGTAAAGCCGATCGCCGCCGCCGCCCAACCGGAATAGCTGTTCAGCATCGACACCACCACGGGCATATCTGCGCCACCGATACCCATGATCAGATGATAGCCAATGAAGAACGCCAAGAGCGTCATCAGCCCCAGCGACCAAATGCCTGCGCCGTTGAAGTACATCACCAACAGCACCAGCGAGCCAATCGCCGCCGCCGCATTCAGGAAGTGCCCGCCCGGCAATTTGCTTGCCTTGCCGTCGACCTTGCCTGCAAGTTTGCCAAACGCGATGATCGAGCCGGTAAAAGTCACCGCACCGATGAACACGCCCAAGAACACTTCAACATGCAAAATTGCCTGCTCAACCGCGTCTTTTTCGGCAAGTTTGGCCGCAAAGCCAATCAGTTGGGTCTTTGCACCTTCATCCAAGGCCAGAACACGGGTCAGTTCCAGATCGGCATTATAGCCGATCAATACAGCGGCAAGACCCACAAAAGAATGCAATGCCGCCACCAGCTGCGGCATTTCGGTCATTTGAACGCGCGTGGCCACGATCCAACCCAGCGCGGACCCAATCACCACCATCAGCGCGATTACCCAAACATTCGCGACATCGGGTGAAAACACCGTGGCCGCCACGGCAAGCGCCATGCCCGCGATCCCGTACCAGACCGCGCGCTTGGCGCTTTCCTGGCCAGAAAGTCCGCCCAAAGACAGAATAAAAAGAACAGCAGCCGCAATATAGGCAGCCGAGACGATACCAATGCTCATGGCTTCCCTCCCTTACGACTTTTGGAACATGGCGAGCATCCGGCGCGTAACCAGAAAGCCGCCAACGATATTGATCGTCGCAATCAGCACGGAAATGGCCGCAAGCACCACCACCAACCAATTGCCCGATCCGATTTGCAGCAACGCCCCCAAGATTACGATCCCGGAAATGGCATTGGTGACGGCCATCAACGGCGTGTGCAAGGAATGGCTGACATTCCAGATCACCGAGAAGCCAATAAAACAGGCCAGCACAAAGACGATAAAGTGCTGCATGAATTCTGCAGGGGCAAAGGCCCCCACAAGCGCCAGCAACCCACCCGCAGCAACCAGCAGACCGACTTGGCTGCGGGTTTGCGCCCTGAACGCAGCGCTTTCGGCGGCGCGGCGTTCCTCGGGGGTAAGTTCCTTGACCTTTTCTTTGGGCTTGGACACTGCAATGGCCGCGATTTTAGGTGGCGGCGGCGGGAATGTAATGGCCCCGGCATAGGCGACTGTCGCGCCACGGATCACGTCATCTTCCATATTGTGCACGATCACACCGTCTTTTTTCGGTGTAAGGTCGGTCAGCATATGTCTGATATTGTTGGAATAGAGCGTCGAGGCTTGCGCCGCCATCCGGCTTGGGAAATCGGTATAGCCAACGATGGTCACGCCGTTGTCAGAAATGATCTTTTCATCCATCACCGTCAGGTCACAGTTACCACCGCGTTCGGCGGCAAGGTCAACCACAACTGAACCGGGCTTCATCGCCGCAACCATCTCTTTGGTCCACAGCTTGGGTGCCGGGCGTCCAGGGATCAAAGCTGTGGTGATGACAATATCAACCTCTGGCGCAAGTTCGCGGAACTTTGCCAATTGCTTTGCCTGAAACGCCGGGGTGGACGGGGCAGCATAGCCGCCCGTTGCCGCGCCGTCTGGCAGTTCGGACGCGTCAAATTCCAGATAGACAAAACTTGCGCCCATCGATTCAATCTGTTCCGCCACTTCGGGGCGTACATCAAACGCATAGACAATCGCGCCCAGCGAAACGGCTGTTCCGATGGCGGCAAGACCGGCCACGCCTGCGCCCACGATCAGCACTTTGGCAGGTGGCACTTTGCCCGCGGCTGTCACTTGACCGGTGAAGAAGCGGCCAAAGTTCGACCCCGCCTCTATCACTGCGCGGTAGCCCGCGATATTGGCCATAGATGACAGTGCGTCCATCTTTTGCGCCCGGCTGATGCGTGGCACCATATCCATAGCGACCACCGTCGCACCGCGCGATTTGGCGATTTCCAGCAGTTCAGGGTTCTGGGCAGGCCAAAAGAACGAAATCAGCGTTTGACCGGCTTTCAGCGCCTCTGCCTCGGCCTTTTCTGGCCCGCGCACTTTGACGATTACGTCACAGGCGGCCATCAGAGCCGTTGCGGTCTTATGAACCTCAACACCAGCAGCGGCATAAAGCGCGTCCGAATACCCTGCTTTTGCCCCGGCCCCCGCCTCTATCGCGCAAGTGTGACCCAGTTTTACCAATTGGGCCGCCGAGTCTGGTGTCATAGCCACACGGTTTTCACCGGCGAAAACTTCTTTCAACGCACCGATTTTCACTGTTCTGTCCTCCTTGCGGCGAAAACCGCGTTCTCGTCTCTACGTCAGGCGCGTCGGGATCAGTCCAGCGCGCGGGCTTTCCTACTTTGTCAAAACCAACTGTTCACAACCAACGTCTGGTGCGCAAGAACCAATGACTGGCCTCATCTGGAAACTTGTCTTTGAGGATGTCTTCTTCCGCATCGATAAAGCGGTCGGTGATAACCACAACAAATCCAGCGACAACAAGGAACCCAAGAAGCGACCCTGACCAGAACGTCGCCCCCACGAGGATGAACACAAAGCCAAGGTAAATCGGGTTGCGTGATATGCTAAAAACGCCATCGGTGACCAATACTTTGGGCGTGGCGCGCGGGTGGACGGTTGTTGATTTGGCCCGCATGATCCAGACCGCAGACCCAATAAGCCAAGCCGCAATCGCAAAACATGCGAGGCCCAATCCTGCGCCAAAATCACCAAACCCAAAGAAGAATCCGATCAATCCAAGGATATAGATCGCCAAAACGCCGCCAAGCGTCCACACCGGAGGCCAATCCAGCAATGAAATAAGCCGTGCTTGCATCAGAAATTCTCCTGTTTCATGGAGGGATTAATGCCAAGCAGGTCAAAGATGCAACCGCTTATGGAGCGCGATACGTCGTTTTTGTGCAGTTATCGCTAACAGCGGTTTCCATCTCAAATACCGTACCAACGGCCGCAATCACCGCTTGTGGTTTCTCGGCTCTCGGGGCAGTTTCCTGCAAAACCGGGGGTAAATATGTCTTCAGATTTCGCAAAAACACGGGCGCAGTTTCACCTGCCAGAGGGCATGATCTATCTTGACGGCAACTCGCTTGGCCCTTTGCCGCGCGGGGCGGCTGCGCGGGTGGCGCGTACGGTCGAACAGGAATGGGGCAATATGCTGATAACCGGCTGGAACAAGGCCGGCTGGATGGACAAGCCGATGCGCGTGGGCGACCGAATTGCGCGGTTGATCGGGGCGGAAGCCGGCCATGTGGTTATGGGCGACACTCTGTCCATCAAGGTTTATCAAGCGCTGGCTTCGTGCTTGGAAATGAACCCAACCCGTCGGGTGATTTTGTCTGACACCGGCAATTTTCCATCTGATTTGTACATGGCTGAGGGGTTGTGCCGCACGCTTGGCCCCGGATACACCCTAAAAACCGTCGCACCAGAGGCGGTGCTCGAGGCAATTGACGACACCGTCGCCTGCACCATGATCACTGAGGTGGATTACCGTACCGGGCGCAAGCATGACATGGCCGCCATCACCGCGCGGGCGCATGACTGTGGCGCTTTGGCAATTTGGGATCTGGCCCACTCGGCGGGCGCTTTTCAAGTAGAATTGGCCGCTTGCAATGTCGATTTCGCAGTGGGATGCACGTATAAATACCTGAACTCCGGCCCGGGTGGTCCTGCGTTCATTTATGTGGCGCCTCGTCATGCCGATGTGGCGCGCCCTGCCCTTGCCGGTTGGCAGGGTCATGCAGCCCCGTTTGATTTTGATTTGTCCTACCGCCCTGCAACCGGGGCAGAACGCATGCGCGTGGGCACCCCGCCCATTTTGCAATTGGCTGCCCTTGAGGCATCATTGGATATTTGGGACAGTGTCGATATGGCCGACCTGCGCGCCGCATCGCTTGCGCTGACCGACCGATACATTGCTGGGATCGAGGCCAACTGCCCCGATCTGGCCCTTGCCACGCCGCGCGAGCATACGCAGCGTGGCAGTCAAGTGTCGTTCCGTCACCCTCAGGGTTATGCCATCATGCAAGCCATGATCGCGCGCGGCGTTATCGGCGATTTTCGCGCGCCCGACATCATTCGGTGCGGCTTTACCCCACTGTTTATCAACGCAGCAGACGTCGATGCGGCTGTGGCCATCATCAGCGACATCATGCAAAACAGTCTGTGGGACCGCCCGGAATACAAGACCCGCGCCAAGGTGACGTAACAAACGAAACCAAGACGGAGGCCCAAGGTGCCGAAAATCCGACCCTATACTGCCCAAGACCGGGCCGCTGCCGCAATGGTGTTTTACCGCGCCGTTCGGATTGGCGCGGCCGCACATTACACTAACGAAGAACTGGCCAGCTGGGCCAGTTCGCCCGAGCCCAATTGGAACACCCCCGACAGATTGTTGGACCAGTGGTGCTATGTGGCCGAAGAAGATGGCCGCATGACAGGTTTTTTCTCTATGGACCGCAACGGATACCTCGATATGGCTTTTGTCATCCCAGAGGTCATGGGCAACGGCACCGCCGCAGCCCTTTATGACAAAGTGATGGACAGCGCCAAAGCCGCGGGGCTGACCCATTTTACCGTTAAGGCCGCGCACCAGTCGCATCGGTTTTTGGCACGTCGCGGCTGGATGTTGGACCGCATGGAAACCTTTACCGAAGACGGCGCGACCTATACCGCAGCCATGCTCTATTTGGACCTGCCCTAACGCATTCTGGATTGCCAAGGGCGCAAACCAGTTAAGGCCATTGGCAAGCAGAGCGCATCCCAAATAACCCATGGACGCCGACCTGTCGGCTGAGCTACTCTGCTCTAATGAGGCAAAATAATCCCCTTCCCTTGTGCCGCCCGTCGGGGTGGATTTGCCAATGGCGCACCATTGGCAATCTGTCGGTTTTGAACAGGAACAGCGCGGTCTGACCGCCCTGACCCCTTCATTGTTGACCGGAGTATTTCTATGACCACCTATGATCCTTCGCGCGAAGGTGCGCAGATGTCCTTTGACGGGCGCATG
>JAAFIJ010000116.1 GCA_013298675.1 Rhodobacterales bacterium
ACCTGTTGAGCCAAAGCCCGATGGGCCAAAGAAAAAGGGTTGGTGGTCACTCGGCCGCTGATCGCTTAGCAAAAGGGCGGCCGGATGATCCGGCCGCCCTTATTAGTTTTACACTAAGTGCGGCGCGTTACGGGCCGCAAACAATGTCAAAGGTGTAGACCCCATCCGACAGGCTGCTTTCGCGCAGCGTATGTCCGGCTTGGGCGCAAAAATGCGGAAGATCGACTTGCGCCATCGCATCGGTGGCGCGTAGGCGCAAAACCTGACCAGGTAACATTGAAAGAAGCCGCTTTCTGGCCCGCAACACCGGCAGGGGACACAACAGGCCCTCGCAATCCACTTCCTGATCAACTTGCATGGTGCGTTCCTATGGCTGGCTATATGTCGCAATAGGTGTCAGGGCGGAAAAATTCCACCAAAATCGCCGCACGTATTAGTGACTGGTCCGGGGGTGACGGCACGTGTCCGACACAGTAGAACAGGCGCAAAGGAGCATCCCATGTTTGGTATTGATCTGTTTGACGCGAGCCTTATGCCAGCCATGTTTGTGGCCCTGTTGGCCGGCATTTTGTCGTTTCTGTCGCCGTGCGTCTTGCCGATTGTCCCGCCCTATCTTGCCTATATGAGCGGCATTTCGATGGGGGATATGAAACAAGGGCGCTCGCCCCTTCTGGCAGCCGGATTCTTTGTATTGGGACTGTCGACCGTGTTCTTGCTGATGGGCATGGCTGCGTCAGCATTTGGCAGCTTTTTTCTAAGCCAATCCGAGGTGTTTTCGACCTTGGCTGCCTTGGTTGTGATGATTTTTGGCGCGCATTTCATCGGGATTTATCGCATCGGATTTCTGGACCGCGACATGCGGCTAGACGCTGGGGATCGCGGCGGTTCGGCATTTGGCGCCTATGTTCTGGGCTTGGCGTTTGCCTTTGGCTGGACCCCCTGTATTGGCCCGCAACTGGGCGCGATCCTGTCACTTGCGGCCCAAGAGGGCAACATCGGCAAAGGCACGATCCTGCTTGCGGTCTATGCGATGGGCTTGGGCCTGCCGTTTCTACTGGTTGCCGCGTTTTTCACCCGTATGTTGCCGCTTGTCGCGTTTTTCAAACGCCACGCCGAACGGGTCGAACGGGTGATGGGCCTATTGCTGTGGACGATCGGTTTGCTAATGCTGACCGGGGGCTTTTCTGCCATGGCGTTTTGGCTGCAAGAGAACCTGCCATTTCTCGCCGTGCTTGGTTAAGATTTTCCACAGAATTGCCCAATTTTTATGTCATGCTGCCGTTGGAAGGCAGGGCGATGGACATAAAAGACACCAACAATCAGCAGCCAACGGGTTTTCGCCGAAAGGTTTACTATATTCCCGGATATGACCCGTTTCATCCGCGCCGATACCGCGAGCTTTATCGCAGTGAGGGGGCAGATCAGGCTAAAATATCTGATTATTCATTGAATTTGGTCCCCAAAAAGACACCTGGTTCTTATGGGTGGCACATTGATGCGGTGATCAACGGTCAAGCGAGTGCTGCGGATGTTGAGGTATTGGTTTGGTCTGATATCGTCAAATCGTCGATGAATCAGGGGATCACGGCCACCTATCTTCAGCTTTTGCGCACGGCCTGGACCTATATTGGATCGGGTGCACTGTTTCGTTTGATGCGCCTGCGCAAGGGGCCTATGATCGCGGCGCTGTATCCAATCGTCTTTCTGTTTTTTCAACTTATCCTCGCGTGTTTGGCGGGGTGGGGGCTGGGGGGAACACTCTTGTCCAATCTGGTTCATCCCTTGGCGGGGATGATCGCGGGCGGTGCAGTTATTTGGCTGATGCTGCGCTTGTTTCGCCGCTGGGACAAAAAGGTTTTCGCCTATTACCTCATGCATGATTACGCCTATACCGCGCAAGATGGCGGAGCTAATCCGCCAGAGCTAGAGGCGAGGATGGCGGCCTTTCGCCAGGCCATCACTGAATCCTTGTCGGAAGGCTATGATGAGGTGTTGGTCGTCGGCCATTCGTCGGGCGCGCACTTGGCAATTTCAATCATCGCAGATATTCTTCGGGAAGGCCGCGATGTCGGACCTACTGCGCTGTCGTTTCTGTCATTGGGTCAGGTTGTTCCAATGGTGTCTTTTCTGCCGCGAGCGACACGCCTGCGGGCTGATTTGCGTTCAATTTCGACCAGCACCGAAATCACTTGGGTCGATGTCACTGCCCCCGGTGATGGCTGTTCATTCGCGCTATGCGACCCAGTTGCGGTAAGTGGAGTCGCACCCGAAGGGCAAATTTGGCCCTTGGTGGTGTCGGCGGCTTTTACAAAGTCTTTGACGGTAGCGCGCTGGAACGCCTTGCGGTGGAAGTTCTTTCGCCTGCATTTTCAATACCTTTGCGCCTTTGATCGCCCACAGGATTATGATTATTTCCAAATCACGGCAGGGGCCGAAACTTTGGGCGCGCGCTTTGGCGGGCGGGTGGCATCAAAAAGCAGGATTGTCACGCCGACGTCAGGCTATACAACTGTCGCATGATCCCGCCCAAACCTGCATCCCGACCAGACACCGTATCGCTTTGGCGTTATGTAAAACTGTTTCGCCAAGACATTCTGTCGGCCCAGCCTAAGCGCCTGTATCATGCTTGGATGGCCGAATTCCGCACACCGTTTTTCCGCAGTTACATGTGCAATGATCCGGCTCTCATCAACCGGGTTCTGGTCGAACGGCCCGAAGATTTTCCGAAATCTGAGCGTATCCGTGAGGGTTTAAGCCCCCTTTTGGGAAATTCAGTCTTTGTGACAAACGGCGAAGTGTGGCGGCGGCAACGCCGGATCATTGATCCTGCGTTTGAGGGGGGCCGCTTGCGGGATGCCTTTCCTGCCATTGTGGACGCGGGTCTTGCCGCCGTGGGGCGCATGGCTGAAGGCCAGGTCGAAATTGAAGAGGAAACCAGCCACGCGGCGGCGGATGTGATCTTTCGCACGCTCTTTTCCATTCCGATAGAGCATGAAACGGCCACCAAAGTTTTCACCGAATTTCGCACTTATCAGCGCAGCCAACCGATCTTGAATCTTGCGGCCTTTCTGCCGCTGCCACGCTGGTTTCCGCGTTTTCACCGACCCGCCGCCAAACGTTCTGCCGCGATCATCCGTCAGCTTATCACGTCACTGACCGAAGAGCGGGCAGGGGCAATTGATGCAGGCACCGCACCCGATGATTTGGCAACAAAGATCATGACAACCGTGGATCCGGTCACCCAAAAGCCGTTTGATACCGCGGAAATGGTTGATCAGGTCGCGATTTTCTTCCTTGCTGGTCACGAAACAAGCGCGTCGGCTTTGGCATGGGCGCTCTATCTGCTGGCGACGCACCCCGAGGCGCAAACCCGCGTTGTGGCCGAGGCGCAAACGCTGTCGGAACGCCCTGACTTTAGCGAAATGTCAAAGCTGCGCTATACCCGTGATGTGTTTCGCGAGGCGCTACGCCTTTATCCACCTGTGCCAATGATGGTGCGTGAAAACATTCAACCCGAGGTGATGCGCGAGCGTCATGTCGCACCGAGAGCACAGATTGTCCTGTCGCCTTGGCATCTGCATCGCCACACCAAGATATGGCCGAACCCGGATGGCTTTGATCCGTCGCGCTGGCAAACCGAAGAAGGGCGCGTATGCGCGCGTGATGGTTACATGCCGTTTTCTGCCGGACCGCGGGTGTGCACAGGTGCGGGTTTCGCGACGGTGGAAGGGGTGCTGTTGTTGGCGCTGTTGCTGCGGCAGTTTCGATTTGATCCAGTGCAAGGCCAAATCCCAGTGCCGGTGGCGCATTTGACCGTGCGCGCAAGGGATGGAATTAAACTTTTGGTGTCTCGTCGCGCTTAAGTCCCAACGCGAGATCGCGGTAATGGTTCAGCACATACACGCGAATGGTCGAGGCAAGGCCACTGTCCGTCATCCGCTCTGAATCGATTTTCAATGCAAGCGCATTGGTGGTCAGCCCCATTTGGCGCGCGATTTCCCGAAATGCCTCCCAAAAAGGCGATTCCAAAGATACGCTGGTGCGGTGGCCCTTCAGCGTGATGGAACGTTTTTGAGGACCGCGTTTCATGTTCGTTTCGCGCCGTCCAAGGTCTGCGCCAGCTTTTCAGCCCGTGCGCGGTCTAATGCCTTTTCAAGCTTGGTCATACCATACTTTACAGAGTTCGCGGAGGCTTGCGCCTTTGAACTGGCGCGCAACTTTGTCTTTTTAACTTTACTAAGACTTACAACGACTGCCGTATTCACTATATCAACCTTTTGGTCCGATCATGTCTTCCGGACGAACGACACGATCAAAAGTTTCACCATCTACATAGCCTAGCAAAATGGCCTCTTCCCGCAAGGTTGTGCCATTCTTGTGCGCAGCTTTAGCCACTTTTGTCGCTGCGTCATAGCCAATAGTTGGGGCAAGCGCCGTCACCAGCATGAGCGATTCTTTCATCAGCTTGTCAATCCGGGCGATGTTTGCGGTGGTGCCAACAACCATATTGTCCGTAAACGATCCCGCCGCATCACCCAAAAGTTGCATAGATTGCAAGACGTTATACGACATCATTGGATTGTAGACGTTCAGTTCAAAGTGTCCCTGACTGCCGGCAAAGCCGACTGCCGCGTCATTGCCCATCACTTGTGCGCAAACCATGGTCAGAGCCTCGGCTTGGGTCGGGTTAACTTTTCCCGGCATAATTGACGACCCTGGTTCGTTTTCGGGCAGAATCAGTTCCCCCAATCCAGACCGAGGGCCAGAGCCCAAGAGGCGCATGTCATTGGCGATTTTGAATAAACTGACCGCAACCGTTTTCAGCGCGCCTGAAAACATGACCATTGCATCATGGGCGGCCAGCGCCTCAAACTTGTTGGGCGCGGTCACAAAGGGCAATTGGGTGATTTCGGCGATCTTTGCGGCAACCCGCACATCCCAACCCACCCGCGTGTTCAAGCCGGTGCCAACAGCAGTGCCGCCTTGGGCAAGTTCATAGATCTCTGGCAAGATCTTGCGCACACGCATGATCCCTTGGGATACTTGATGCGCATAACCGCCAAATTCCTGACCCAAGGTCAAAGGAGTTGCATCTTGGGTGTGCGTGCGCCCGATCTTGATGACATCTTTGAACTCAACCGACTTTTGCTCTAACGCACGGTGAAGTTTTTCCAGACCCGGCAACAAGACATCACGAGCCATCATGGCGATGGCCACATGCATCGCGGTGGGGAAGGTGTCGTTGGATGACTGACCCATGTTGACGTGATCATTCGGGTGCACAGGCTTTTTCGATCCCATCACCCCGCCCAGCATTTCAATCGCGCGGTTTGAGATAACCTCATTGGCGTTCATATTTGACTGGGTTCCTGACCCGGTTTGCCAAACGACCAGCGGAAAGTTGTCATCAAACTTGCCGTCAATCACCTCAGTTGCGGCGGCGGCGATGACTGACCCGAGGTCTGCCGAGATGTCGCCTTGGTCAATGTTCACCAAGGCGCAGGCTTTTTTGATCACCCCCAGCGCGCGGACAATGGCTACGGGCTGCTTTTCCCAACCAATGGGAAAGTTGATGATCGACCGCTGGGTCTGTGCGCCCCAATACTTGTCTGACGGCACATCGAGCGGACCAAAGCTATCGGTTTCAATTCGAGTGGCGCACATGACCCGGACTCCTTGATGTGTTTTGCAAGTTCATACGATTGAAGGCCGTGTAATTCAATCGGTATACGATTGCATACTTTGTAAATGTCTATTTTTTGTAAAAGCGGTAAACGCGCGCTGGGGGCAAATTCAACAGAACTTTTGGCCCAATCTCCACCCGCAGCCCAAGCGATTTTATCTGCTCTGGGCTAATCGGGCAGGAACTTCCGTAGGTAAATTGCACGAACACCCCTTCGGGGGAGAGAATGTCAAAAGCAGCCTTGATAATCATCTCGCGAATGTGTTGCGGCATCGACAGCAGTGGCAAACCCGAGATCACAGTATTGGCACCGCGCGCCACCAAATTCGGGGCGTTTTGGGCGGCTGTGACATGGATGTTCACACCCTTGAACCGCTGCTCAAGATGTGCAGCAAAGGTCGGGTTCATTTCAAACAAAGTCAGATCTTGCGGGGCGACGCCGCGCGACAAGATTGCTTCGGTCAGCCGGCCTGTTCCGGGGCCAAATTCCACGACACGGCCCGACTTTGGGTGCAAGGTTTCCGTCATTGCGCGGGCAAGAAACCGTGACGAGGGGGCGATGGCCGAGATTTGTTTTGGATCAGCGATCAGTTGGCGCAGGAACAATAAGGCCTCAGTCATGTTACGTCGCCTTATGTCGCACGAATGCAGGGTTACGGTTTTCGAAAGCTGTCCAAGCTCACAACTTGCGCGTCCGCCTTGGGGGCTACGGGCGCATCGATCAAATCAGCGACGTCTGCGTCATCCTCGTCGTCGTCGTCACTTTGGTTGGTTTCAAACCGCAGCCCGAACTCTACCGAAGGATCAACAAAGGTGCGCACGCTATCAAAAGGGATAGACATATGCTCTGGGTTGTTGCCGAAATTCAGAGTGATAGAGAACCCGTCGTCGCGCACTTCGAGGTCTTCAAACCAGTTCTGGATGACGACAGTCATTTCAGCCGGATAGCGTGAGCGCAGCCAGTCTGCCATTTCTACTTTGGCATGGGTGGTGTCGAAAGTGATGAAAAAATGGTGGGCACCGGGCAGGCCACTGACGGCCACATCCTTCAACACGGCCTTGATCAATCCGCACATTGCGTTGTGCATCAGATTGCCATAGTCGATTTGTTTTGCCATGTGTCACCTCCAAAACTGCGACTTTGATCTAAAATTTTTTCCCCGCTTACTGGGGGATAAAACGCACAAGTGAAACCAAAATAGCAATGAACGCGGAACTGCATAGAACAAACACTATCGATTTATGACGGATCAACAGAAGGTAACCACTGAGCAACGCTATCACCAATGCAATTGGCTTAAGGCTAGATACATTAGGCAGCGCAACGTTCACAAGTCCAAAGCTGTGTGTTTGAACGATTGAAAACAGCGTGTGGAGTGCAAACCAAAGTGAAAGGTTCGCGATCACCCCAACCACTGCTGCGGTGATTGCCTGCAGTGCGCCCGCCAGCCGCGGCGCTTTAGTCAAATGCGCAAGCCAAGGGGCGCCCGCAAATATCCACAGAAAACAAGGGGCGAAAGTCATCCACAGCGCGACAGCAGCACCCGCAATGCCCAAGGGAATTCCGCCCTGCTTATGCGCCGCCATAAACCCCACAAATTCGGTGACCAAGATCAGCGGACCCGGCGTGGTTTCCGCCAGTCCCAAGCCATGCATCATTTGACCAAAGGTCAGCCATTCCTTTTGCTGCACCACGTCTTGCGCCATCCACGCGAGCACGGCGTAGGCCCCGCCAAAGGTCAACAGCGCAAGTTTGGAAAAGAACGCCCCGATTTCGGCCAGAATACCGGATTCGAACTGCGCTAGCGCCACCAAGGGCAGCAACCAGATCGCAAGCCAGATCAGCACCGTGTTCATTGTCGCCAACACACTTGGAAACGGCGCGCTGGTGGGTTGGGGGACCGATTTGGTGGTGAAAAATCCCCACAAGGCGGCCAAACCAATCACCAATGGAAACGGCAGCGCAAAGACAAACAGCGCACAAAAGGCGAGGACGGCAATGAA
>JAAFIJ010000120.1:0-4237 GCA_013298675.1 Rhodobacterales bacterium
ACCAATGGTTGAACGCTCTTCCTGCCATTCAAGAGGCGGAACTGTTCTTGCAAGACGCGCAGGCCGCGCGCGAGATGCGCCATGTCGGCGCGGACCTGCATGTCAACTGGCCGATCCAAAACAAGTTGGAATTGTGTGACGTTGTTGTCAGCTATGCTGACCGGACGACGCCTGCTTTGGCTGCGGTGACTGTGGTGTTTCCTGCCCATAGCATCACCGCGGTAATGGGGCCATCCGGCTCGGGCAAAAGCACTTTGGCTGATGTCGTCATGGGGTTGATCGTGCCAGACACAGGCAGCTTGCTGGTGGATGGCGAGGTGGTCAGCGATCAAACTCGCACGCGCTGGATGCGTTCGGTGGCCTATGTGCCCCAAGACAGTTTTCTGTTTCATGACAGCATCCGCAACAATCTTTTGTGGGCACAGCCCACTGCAACCCAAGATGAGTTGTTGGCTGCACTTCACGCCGCGGCGGCAGAGTTTGTGTTGGATCACCCTGAAGGGTTGGATGCCATTGTGGGAGATGGCGGCATCCGGTTTTCCGGCGGTGAGAGGCAAAGACTGGCATTGGCGCGCGCACTTTTGCAACGCCCAAGCCTGTTGATCATGGACGAGGCCACAAGCGCCCTGGACCCTGCAAACGAGGCCAAGGTTTATGAGGCAATCGGTAGGCTTGCGGGCAAAATGACCATCATTCTGATCAGCCACTCGCCCGAAACAGCACGCTATGCCGACAGAGTTTTGGTGCTGCAACAGGGTTCGGTCGCACGCGTCGAAGAAAGCCGTTTTCATGCCATCGGGCAGGGGGATGATGAATGACCGCCTCGGGTTTGACACTTGAACAAAAGGTGCTTCGTCTTTTGTCGCCAACTGCCACCGATCAACAGGCGCTGGTCGCCGCGCTGTCTGATGACGATTGGCACAGGATCGTCGCTTGGGCCAAAGAGCATCGATTTGCCCCCCTGTTGCACTATATGCTTTTTGAAGTTCACAAAATCCAAGGCGTCCCTGTCGCGATCAAAAACACATTGGTACAGCTGCGCAAAAAGGGCGTGATGCGCGGGCTTGGCGCACAGCGCGAGGTGCTGCGCATTTCGCAAATTTTGCACGCGGCAGGCATCGACAGCATGTTTCTTAAGGGGTCATACCTTGGGCAGTTTGTTTATCCGGCCGCCGGTTTGCGCGCGATCCGTGACATAGATGTGCTTGTCGCCCCGACACAGGTCCTGCGCGCGCAAAAGGTTTTGTTGGCAGGTGGACTGCAACCTCATCCCAAACATCCCGGCGACGCCGATGCCGCGCTAGAGCTGGGTAAACATTTGCCGCCGATGCTTTCGCCGTCCGGAGTCTTTCCGGTAGAGTTGCACGAGCGTATCTTGCCACGCGAACTTGTGCCCGAAGGCGGAACGGATATCAGTCAAGGCCCATCATTTTGGCCAAATGCCATCGCCAAAACCGTGGTCGATCAGCAGATCAACTTTGCTTCGGCAACCGAACTTTTGTTCCATCTTAGTGTGCACAGTGTTTATGATCATAAGTTCAATAATGGTCCGCTGATTTTCAGTGACATTGGATTTCTTTTGCAAAGTCATCCCATTGACTGGTCGTTGTTTTGGCAGCTTTGTCAGACCTATGGGGTGCGCAAGGGCGTCATCTTGTTGCTAAAAGTTGTAGAAGGTCTGTGGCGTGACTTGCCGATTGAGTGGCCTGTCATTTTACCACACGAGCTGCCCAGCGTTGATCTGATCCAAGATACCGAACAACTTAGCTTGCGCGGCCTTGCCACGCGCGGCGACGTCACTTTGTTTGAGGCGGTGCAAACCGAGATCAGCGTGCGCAAACGCACAGCGCTGCTTGCCCGGCGGATTTTTCCCAACCGCGCGATGATTGCCCGCGCCTATCCGGTCCGGGCTGGTTCGATTAAAGTGTTTATGTATTACCCGCTGTGGTGGTGGCGTCTTGCGACTGAAAGACTGCCCAGCCTGATGCGCAGCGGTCTATCGACACGGTCGTTGGACGAAACCGCGAGACTACACAACCTAAGGGCTTGGTTGCGCGACTGATCGGCCGACTGGGTCAGGAAAATCCGTTGCGCAGTGCAACCTGCGGGGCAAGGGATGATCCCTTACCCCCTTATTGCGCTGCATTTTCGCCCATTTAACAGAACTGTGGACTTTTTGACGGCCCCAGATGAGGATGCCGCCATGACAGACAGCCTTATCTATGACAGCCGCAAATCAAAGGTGTTCTGCCGGGAAGAAGGCGGCGTTCGGACCCATGCGGTAAAGGTTCTGAACTATGAATTCCCCACCCCTGACGACATCACCCAGTTTCACAATGAGTTCGACATCATCCAAGGGCTGACCTTGTCAGGTGTGCGCAGAGCGATCCGCAAAACGCGCGAGAACAATCGTCACGTTCTGATCATGGAATGGGTCGCGGGGCAGTCGCTGAAAGAAGCGTTTCGTGGCAAGTCCGGCGACATTCTTGATGCTCTGCATATCGCTATTGCGGTGGCAGGCGCGCTGGCGGAAATTCACGGTCATCGGATTATCCACAAAGACATCACACCCAATAACGTCCTGGTGGATTTACAGGAACGTCAGGTTTGGCTGATCGATTTCGGCATTTCGACCAATCTGAACCTTAAACAAGCCTATGTGGGCAATCCTGAACGGATCGAGGGGTCTCTGGCCTATATATCGCCAGAACAAACTGGGCGGATGAACCGCACACTGGATGACCGGACTGATCTCTATTCCTTTGGCGTCACGCTTTACGAAATGCTCGCGGGCGAGGTGCCCTTTGCGGGAACTGACCCGATCGGGGTCGTTCATGCGCATCTTGCCCAGATGCCGGTACCACTGCGCGACCGGAACCCCGCTGTGCCGCAGGTCCTATCGGACATTGTTGCACGGCTTTTGGCCAAGAATGCAGACCAGCGATATCAGTCCGCGCTTGGTCTGCGTCATGATCTGATGCGCTGTCTTGATCTTTATCAAGAACAGGGCATTGATACCTTGGCGTTTCCGTTGGGCGAGGCTGATTTTTCACGCGTCTTTCGCCTGCCGCAGCGTCTCTATGGCCGTGAGGCCGAGGTCACGTCGATCATTCGCGCCTTTGACGATTGTGCCGCGGGTGCACGCAAGTTGCTGCTGGTGGGCGGGCAATCCGGCACGGGCAAGACCGCGTTGGTGCATGAGGTGCACCAGCCAATCACCGCTGGCCGAGGTCATTTTTGCAGTGGCAAATTTGACCAATTCCAACGTGCGACGCCCTATTTCGCATTTCTTGCCGCGTTCGGGGGTCTGATTGATGTGCTATTGACGGGGGACGAAGCGCACCTTTCTGCGCTGCGCAGCCAACTGCAAGACGCGGTTGGCGAAGAGGGGCGCGTACTGACAAACGTGCTGCCCAATCTTGCCCATCTCATCGGCGAACAACCCGCCGTGGCAGAGGTGGGCGGCGCCGAAGCGCAGCAGCGCTTTCACTATGTCTTCCGCAAGTTTCTGCGAGTTCTGACAACGGCCGACCATCCGATCGTGATCTTTATCGATGATCTGCAATGGGCGGACTCTGCATCGCTTGATTTGTTGCGCGTGTTGATGACTGACCCGGAGGGTGGCCATCTGCTGGTGATCTGTGCCTACCGCGAGAATGAGGTAAGTGCCGCGCATCCGTTTATTCGGACCGTGGATGACATCGCCGAAAGTGGTCTTGCGCCAGACCGTATCAGTGTGGAAAATCTAGCCGAGGCCGATCTGGTGGCGCTGCTGTCAGATGCACTGGCGGCCACGCCTGCGCAGGTATCGCCGCTGGCCCGATTGGTGCATGATAAAACCCAAGGCAACGCGTTTTTCGCCACACAGTTTCTGAGCGCCCTCTCGGAAGAGCATTTGTTGCAATTTGACTATCCCACATCCCGCTGGGTTTGGGATACCGAGCGGATTGCACAAAAGAACATATCAAATAATGTGGTTGATTTGATGGCCGCCAAGGTATTGCGGCTGGAAGTGCCTGCACAGGATATGTTGAAACTGGCGGCCTGTTTGGGCAACCAGTTCGGCCTTGAAACCCTGACTTGGATTTCCAAGACCGACGTCGAGACCGTAAATGCCCGATTGAAAAGCGCGCTGGGCGAGGGGTTGATCCTGCCGCTTGGGAAAGGGCTTTTCAAGTTCAGCCATGACCGTGTGCAGCAGGCAGTCTATTCCCTGATCGCCAAAAACGAACTTGTA
>JAAFIJ010000120.1:4247-7611 GCA_013298675.1 Rhodobacterales bacterium
GAATATCGGCCGGTTGTTGCAAGGGTATCTCGCGACCGCACCGGACACCGCACGGGTGTTCGAAATTGCCAATCAGTTGAACCTTGGCAGCGCCCTGTTGAACGATCCAGATGAGATCATCAACTTGGCTAAGATGAACCTTGATGCAGGGCGCAGCGCCAAGTTGAACTCGGCCTTTCCGACGGCGCTGGACTATTTGGCACGTGGGATCTCGCTGATGGAAGGCCAGCCTAATGCGTGGGCCACCCACTATTCCCTAAGCCTCGCGATGTATACCGAGGCCACCGAAGCGGCCTATCTCAGTGGGCAGTTCGATCAGATGGAAGGTTGGTTCGCGCAGATATTGGACAGGGCGCAAAACACGCTTGATAAGGTCAAACCCTATGAGATTCGCATTCTGGCACTGAAAGCGCAAAACAGGTTCAAGGATTCGATCGACACCGGGTTGGATCTGCTGGATCAGTTGGGCGAAAAGTTTCCGCGCAACCCGCACAAAGGTCATGTGTTTGCAGACCTCGCCCTGACTGCCCTTGCCCTGCGTGGGCGCAGCAATGCCGATCTGATGGCACTGCCGTTGATGACCTCTCCAGAGAAAAGTGCGGTGATGCGGATCATCGCAGACATCACATCATCGGTCTATTGGGGCATGCCCAATCTGGTGCCGTTGATCGTGTTTCGCATGGTTCGGCTGTCGCTGCGCTATGGCAATCATCCGGTGTCGTGCTTTGCATACGGCTGTTACGGCGTGCTGATGTGCGGCGTGCTAGGGGCGATGCGCGAGGGCTACCGCTTTGGCCAGTTGGCGCTGGACCTGCTGGAAAAGCTGAACGCCAAGGAATGGAAAGCGCAGATTTATGTCACGCCCTATGCCTTGATCTTTCATTGGAACGAGCATGTCCGAAACACTCTGCGCCCGCTTCAGCAGTCGTTTCAGATCGGCATGGAAACCGGGTTGGTCGAATTCGCCTGCGTCAATACAAACCTTTATTGCATTCAGTCCTTTCTGTGTGGTCGACCGCTGGACCGAGTAGAGGAAGAAACCCGCGCCTACAGCACGCTTTATCGCCAGATGAACCAAGAAACGAACCTGAACTACAATGAGGTGTTTCGTCAGGCGATGCTGAACCTCATGGGGCAATCGGCTGATCCGGTGACGCTGACGGGTGCCTGCTATGACGAAGTCGCTATGTTGTCTCAGAACCAAGACCGCAGCGACAAGACCGGGACCTTTTTCATCCACTTTAACAAGGTTTTGCTTGGGTACTATTTTCAACGCTACGATCAGGCGCTGATCCATGCGGCGCAGGCGCGCAAGCTGCTGGATGCCGTGTTGTCCAAATTCGAAATCCCGAACCTCGCCTTTTATGAGGCGCTGACGCTTTTGGCAGTGGCTGAACACAGTCATGGGCGTAAGCGTTGGGTGCTGATTGCCAAGGCACGGGTCAATATGGCCCGGCTGAAACGCTGGTCGCGCTTTGCACCGCAAAACTACCTTCACAAATATGATCTTTGCACGGCGGAACTGGCGCGGATCAAGGGCCGGGATGATGCGGCGCGATTGGCCTATGACCGTGCCATCGCGGGGGCATCACACCATGATTACCTGCATGAACAGGCGTTGGGATATGAACTCGCTGGGCGCTTTTATGCCACAAGTGATCGCGCGGTTCTGGCAGAGTTTCACTTGAAAGCCGCATACAACGCTTACCGCGAATGGGGTGCGAAAGCAAAGTTGCGTAATTTGGTCGAGACCTTTCCAAAGGTGTTGTCATCAAGTGATCAAGGTACCGGATCTGCCTTGGTTGGTACGACCCTGACTTCGGTCGTCCAAGGGGCCGCGCTTGACATTGCAACCGTTCTGAAAGCGTCGACCACGATCTCGGGTGAGGTGGTGCCCCAGCGCCTGCTGACTGTTTTGATGCGCATCGTCTTGGAAAACGCGGGCGCGCAGCGCGGCTTTTTGCTGCTGGATGCGGGCGAGGGCTTGCAGGTTCAGGCGCTGGGCGAAGATGGCGGGGACGTGGTCGAGGTGATGCAAAGCCAGCCTCTGCACAGCGGCATCAGCCTGTCGGTTCCGATGGTCCGCTTTGTTCACCGCACCGCAGAGCCTGTCATTGTAGCCGACGCCGCGCGCGATCAGCGTTTCCGCGAGGGTCCTGCGCGCCTCGACGCAAAATCGATCCTGTGCGTGCCGATCACCAACCGCGGCAAATGCGTGGGGGTGCTCTATCTGGAAAACAACCTGACCACCGGGGCCTTTACCCGTGACCGTGTTGATCTTTTGACTCTGTTGTCTGGTCAGATTGCAGTGTCGATCGACAACGCCATGCTTTATCAACAGCTTGAACAAAAGGTCGCAGAACGGACCGCAGAGCTAGAGCAGGAAAAGCAGCGCACGGACGATTTGTTGCTGAACATCTTGCCTGCCGAAACTGCCAAAGAGCTAAAGCTGACGGGCCATTCTGACGCCCGGCATTATGACCGTGTCACAGTGCTGTTCACCGATTTCGAAGGGTTCACCGATCTGTCGGCCCGGTTGACCCCTGCCGAATTGGTTGACGAGATCGACGTGTGTTTCAAGGCGTTCGACCTGATTGTCGAAAAGCACCGGGTAGAGAAAATAAAGACCGTCGGGGATGCTTACATGGCCGCAGGCGGTGTGCCCGTGCCAAATTCCACCCATGCGGAAAATGTCGTGAACGCGGCACTCGATATGCGCGATTTCATGCAACAGCGCAGTGCGGACAGGCAGGGCGACGTGATGGGCATCCGTATAGGGGTCCATACCGGTCCGGTTGTGGCAGGCATCGTTGGGTTGAAGAAGTTCCAATACGATCTTTGGGGAGAGACGGTGAACATCGCGTCGCGGATGGAAAGCGCGGGCGAGGTTGGCCAAGTCAACCTGTCACAAGCGACGTATGAGCTGGTTCGAGACAAATTTGATATAAGTTTACGGGGCTCGTTTGAGGTCAAGGGCAAGGGTAAAATTTCGATGTATTTCGCGAACCGTCGCAACTTGGCCCAAATCGTGGAGGGGGTAGATGAACGCAAACAAGCCTAGCGGCGCGACTCTTTCTGATGACGCTAAGCGCGAGATCATCAACAAGTGCAAACGTCAGACCCGGATCGCCTATTCCGGTGGCGGCGGGTTTTTCCGCCCTCGGATGAAGGGGATAAACCATCTTGAGGTGGGACGGTCAAAGATCATTTCAAACCCTATCACGATTTTGGCCGAGTGGATTTTCCTGCAATGGACGCGGTTGCGAGATGCCCTGAGCGCTATGCTGCGATGGCTGTTCCCTCGGCGTGCCCGGCTGTGGTGTAACCGGGTCGACAGTCATATCGTTGGCCGCACGGTCTATGC
>JAAFIJ010000117.1 GCA_013298675.1 Rhodobacterales bacterium
AACATTACCCTAAGGTTTCGCGCCCGTCCTATCGAGTGTTAGCCCCGCCCAGCGCGGGGTTTTCGCGTTTGGGGGCGGTTGCCGCAAGATTGTGGGATTCTGGCAGAGATACGCACGGGCGTGGGGGTGGGGTGATAGGCTTGCCGCAAAATAGACCGATCTAGGGGCAAAACGTTCGAATCCCCACGTTCCGCCACAGCATCGCGCGGCAATCAAGCGTTTTTGCTATGATGGGTTGGTAGATGGGTATCAATCCAAAACACGCATAAAATCCAATGATTTCAATGGTGATTGGCGGAGAGACAGGGATTCGAACCCTGGGTCGGCGCAAACCGACAACGGTTTTCGAGACCGCCGCATTCGACCACTCTGCCACCTCTCCGCGGTAGGGATCGTCGCGGGGGAGATAACGGGCGAATGGCACGCTTGCAAGCCCAAATCCACGCATTCCAGCGAAGTTTCATCGTCTGGGGCGGGGATCTTCGGCGACCTCGGGGGCATTGGTCTTGGCAAAGCTTCTTGGCCGCAGTAGCTTGCTGCCGTAGTGGAAGGAATTGACATGCTGACACGCGCAACGCTTACGGTTTTGATGTTGGCGTTTGGTGCAGGTCAGCCTTGCGTTTCCATGGCGCAAGACACCGCCAACCAGACGCATTATGACGAACAGACGCACTATGACGAAATCGTAGGATTTGCGGACCTGTTGCAGTTAAGGCCGTTGATGGAGGTAATTGCGCAAGAGGGGATCGCGAATGCGGCCGATCTCAATGAGGGCTTGTTGAACAGTGAGGGCGGGCAAGCTTGGGACGTCGCGATTTCGCGCCTCTATGATTCAAAGGTCATGCTCGATCAAATCGTCGGGCTTTTACACGAAGAATTGGGCCAAGATCCAAAAACCCTGACAGCGGGCACCGTTTTCTTTACATCTCCCACGGGTCAAAAAGTCGTATCGCTGGAGATAGAGGCGAGGCGTGCGTTGTTGGCAGACGGGGCCGAGGCTGCGGCGGAGGCGGGATATTATGGAATGGTGGCCAAGACCTCTCCGAGAGTGGACGCGCTGGCGCGGCTGGTTGTCGCGAATGATCTGATCGAATCCAATGTCATGACCGCGCTCAACAGCAACTTTGCTTTCTTAAAGGGCATGGCCTCGGTCAGCGGTGAAGCGGGCTTGAATGAGCCAGAGATCTTGGCGCAAGTTTGGGCTGGAGAGGCCGATGCACGCAAGCAAACCGAGGTCTGGATCTTTCCCTATCTTGCCCTAGCATATGAACCCATGAGTGACGCAGAGCTGGAAAATTATATCGCGTTTTCGAATTCCGACGCAGGTCAGAAGCTGAACGCCGCGATTTTCAGGGCATTTGATGCATTTATGGTGGGAACGTCTGCTAAGCTTGGCCAGAAAGTTGGGACTTTGATGATTGGCCAAGACATCTAAGGCGGGTTTTGCCCTTTGATCTGTGCGTTCATGCGGGTTCGATCGCAGAGCAGTCCTTTCACACGAAGCCCCGTCTTGACACCTTGCCCCCATCCCCGCATAAGGCCGCATCCCGAACAGGTGCGAATCTGTGCGGGCTTTATTTCATGACGCCCCTCAGGGGCGCGCTGTCCGAGGCGGGGAAACCCGAAACACCCAGAAATGGGGGCCACAGGATGCGGAGCAAGAGAAGGAAAGACCCATGTACGCGGTCCTCAAGACTGGCGGCAAGCAATACAAGGTGCAGGCGGGTGACGTTCTGCGCGTAGAAAAGCTTGCGGCTGTTGCTGGCGATAAGATCCAGTTCAACGAAATTTTGATGGTTGGCGGCGAAACCGTGACCATCGGTGTGCCAATGGTGGCCGGTGCTGCGGTTCAGGCCGAAGTGATCGAGCAGATCAAAGGCGAAAAGCTGATCCACTATGTAAAGCGCCGCCGGAAACACTCCAGCCAGCGCACCAAAGGTCACCGTCAGCACCTGACGCTGCTGCGCATCACCAACGTTTTGGCCACTGGCGCTGAGACCTCGGGCGTTGCTGCGGCAACCGGTACTGCGGATGCACGTCGTGCTGCTCATAATGCAACTGCAGCGCCTGCTGTAGAAGCTCCGGCGAAACCCAAGCGTGCCGCTAAGGCCGCTGCTGCTAAGGAGTAATCCCCCATGGCACACAAGAAAGCAGGCGGCTCATCCCGCAACGGCCGCGACTCAGCTGGCCGTCGTCTTGGTGTAAAACTGTTTGGTGGCCAAGCGGCCATTCCGGGCAACATCATCGTTCGTCAGCGCGGCACCACTTGGTTCCCCGGTGAAGGCGTTGGTATGGGCACCGATCACACGCTGTTTGCCAAAGTTGAAGGTCACGTAAACTTCAAAAAAGGCATGAAGGGTCGCACCTATATTTCGATCCTGCCAGCCGCGAAAGCAGCCGAGTAAGCCGAACTTTTACAATTCCATTGTAAAGAGGGGATCGGCGAAAGCCGGTCCCCTTCACCATTTTCTCTGGGGCGTTCGGATGAAGCGGGATTTGCGCAAGGTGATTGTCGGGCGCTTAGGGGAGGATATCGTGGTTTTCGATTCAGTTGCTGTCGTCCAAGAAGGCCAAATTGCCGCTGGCCGGTTCGTGCTTCGCCATGTGCAGGTGTCAGATGCGGGTCTGTTTGCGATTTATGCAGGCGATCGCCGTGTGGCTGAGGCCACCCATTCCATTCCTCACCCCTTGCCATCCGGCGCGGAAGAGATCTTTGTTGCCCGCGCCATTGCCGGCAAAGCAGACGAAGAGATTTGGGTGATGGACGGGTCCGCCACTGGTCTGGCAGAGGTTTTGGGCGTGATAAGCCTCAAGCGGATGGATCGCCGTCAATCAGAAATCGGCTATTGGGTTGCCCCGGCGTTTTGGAACACTGGAATTGCGTCAGAGGCGGTGAAAGCGCTGGTTGAGGCCAA
Source organism: Rhodobacterales bacterium (assembly GCA_013298675.1). Lineage (GTDB taxonomy): Bacteria > Pseudomonadota > Alphaproteobacteria > Rhodobacterales > Rhodobacteraceae > JAAFU01. Next base: position 2,916 of record JAAFIJ010000117.1, read on the forward strand.
CCCGCAAAACAACCGCACCATCTTCGCCGAGGTGTTTCAAGACAACCCCGGTTCGGCCCGTGTGCTGACCAATGCAGGGTTTCAATACCTTGGGGATGCCGAAACCTTTTGTGTTGCGCGCAATGCACGAGTGCCAACATGGACCTATATCAAAAAATTGGACTGAGGTAATCGAATGACACTCAATGGGCGGTATCAAACGGCGCGGCTGGTCCTGCGCCCGCTGGCTGCCTCGGATGAGGTCGCTATCATTCAAGCGATTGATAATATTGAGGTTAGCCGCTGGTTGACCTCTGTTCCCCATCCTTACCGCGCCGACGATTTTCAGTATTTCCTGTCCGAAGTCGCCAAGCCCGGGGAAACTTTTGTGATCGAGGATGATGCGGGACTTGCCGGCGTTATCGGGCTTGAGCGCGGGTTTGGGTATTGGCTTGCGCCGCGCGCATGGGGCAAAGGCTATGCGACCGAGGCTGCGCGGGCGTTGCTCTTGGCGCGCTTTGCTGCTGATCCTTCTGACATGACGACGGCCTATTTGGCTGGGAACCAACGTTCGGCACGGGTCCTGCAAAAGCTTGGCTTTGTCGAAACTGGCCCCGGTACACGCTTTGGCAAAGCGCTTGGCAAGGATATGGAAAGTGTCGAGTTGAATTTGACACTTCAGCAGTTCCGCGCGGCCTTGCCGCTTGCTGCACATTCTGCGCGCATGGGGTTTCGTCCGATTCAGCCTGTCGATGCCGCCGATCTGCATGAAATTGTGCGGCATTGGGACGTGACCCGTCAGTTTGGCCCACATTGGCCCTGGCCCGCCGATCCGGCATACAGCGCGACGCGGTCGGTGCCCTTTTCTGGCGCGGGCTTTGTGTGGGGCATCGTGCAGGGCCCGCGCTTGATCGGCACTGTCGCCGTTACCGACGCCGAGTTAGGCTATTCTCTGCATCCCGATTTTTGGGGGCAGGGGCTTGTGACTGAGGCATGCCAGACCGCCCTCAACACTGCGTTTTCCGACCCTGCAGTGGCAGAAATAAAAGCCGAGGTATGGGCCGACAATGTGGGCTCTCTGCGCGTCTTGGCAAAGCTTGGTTTTCAGCGTGTCGGCGATCACTTTGCCCATTCGCATTCACGACCCGAGGGCAGCCCCGGCTATGATCTGCTGTTGACACGGCAAGCGTGGCAGGGCGCTTGAGACTTCGCTGCCAATCCTGTATCGCCTGACCAACTCTTTTAGAAAGCCTGTCCGATGAAATTCCTCGACCTCGCCAAAGTCTACATCCGCTCGGGCGGCGGCGGCGGCGGCTGCGTTTCGTTCCGGCGTGAAAAGTTCGTCGAATTCGGTGGGCCTGACGGCGGTGATGGCGGCAATGGCGGCTCTGTCTATGCCGAGGCGGTAGACGGTTTGAACACCCTGATCGATTTTCGCTATCAACAGCACTTCTTTGCAAAATCGGGCCAGCCCGGCATGGGGTCGCAACGCACTGGCAAAACCGGTGATGATATCGTTCTGAAGGTCCCGGTTGGCACAGAGATTTTGGACGAGGACGAAGAAACCGTCCTTGCGGATTTGACCGTGGTGGGCCAGCGGGTGCTGTTGGCGCAGGGCGGGAATGGCGGTTGGGGCAACTTGCGGTTCAAATCCTCGACGAACCGAGCTCCATCGCGGGCCAATCCGGGGCAAGAGTTCATTGAGCGTACCATCTGGCTGCGTTTGAAACTGATCGCGGATGCGGGGCTTGTTGGCCTGCCAAACGCGGGTAAATCGACCTTTCTGGCGGCCGTTTCCAACGCCCGTCCCAAGATCGCTGATTACCCCTTTACCACGCTTGTGCCTAACCTTGGTGTTGTCGCGGTGAATGAAACCGAAATTGTGATGGCCGATATTCCCGGCCTGATTGAAGGCGCAAGCGAAGGTCGGGGCTTGGGGATTCAGTTCCTCGCCCATGTTGAGCGGTGCAAGGTGCTGTTGCATCTGGTTGATGGCACGTCATCAACCATCACCAAAGACTACAAAACCATCGTGACCGAACTTGAGGCCTATTCTGACATTCTGGGCGACAAGGCGCGCGTCGTTGCGTTGAACAAATGCGACGCCTTGGACAGCAAGACGATTTCCACCCGCCGCAAAGCACTGGAAAAGGCGTCAGGCGGCCCGGTTTTCGTGATCTCGGGCGTTTCGGGGATGGGGCTTCAAGACACATTGCGTGCCTTGCACCGCGAAATCGTCGGCGATCAGGAGGACTTGGGAGGCGACGAGCCATGGCAGCCCTAAAGTCGCTTCGCGCCCCTGACATTCGTCTCGCCAAGCGGCTGGTTGTCAAAATCGGCTCGGCCTTGTTGGTTGACCGGGCCACGGGCCTGCGCCGCGATTGGTTGACCGCTTTGGCGCAAGATGTGGCCGAGGCCAAGTTGCGCGGCACGGATGTAGTACTGGTGTCGTCGGGGTCAATTGCCTTGGGTCGCAAGGTGTTGGGTCTGCCCGACGGCGCGCTGACGTTGGAACAATCGCAAGCCGCAGCGGCAGTTGGGCAAATCCGACTTGCCCGCGCCTATGAAGAAGTGCTGGAGGCGCATGGCATCAAAACCGGACAGGTTTTGGTGACGCTCGAAGATACCGAAGACCGCCGCCGTTATCTGAATTCGCGCGCCACCATGGAAACGCTGCTGGGTTTGGGCGTGGTGCCCATCGTGAATGAAAATGACACGGTCGCCACAGATGAAATTCGCTTTGGCGACAACGACCGCTTGGCGGCCCAAATCGCAGTAACCGTGGGCGCGGATCAGCTGATCTTGCTGTCGGATGTTGACGGTTTTTACTCGGCCAATCCCAAAGAAGACAGCAGCGCCATTCGGTTTGATCTGGTAGAAAAAATTACCCCGCAAATCGAAGAAATGGCGGGCGATCCCATCTCTGCCATGTCCAAAGGTGGGATGAAAACCAAACTGCTGGCGGCCAAGACGGCCGTCGCAGGCGGCTGTGCTATGGCGATCATGGAAGGTTCGGTGTTGCGCCCGTTGACGGCACTTGCCATGGGGGCTAACCGCACTTGGTTTGTCGCCAAGGGCGATCCGCAAGCCGCGCGCAAGCGGTGGATCAATGCGATGAAACCGCGCGGAGAGTTGGTGCTGGATGCAGGCGCCGTGCATGCGATGACGGCGGGAAAATCGCTGTTGCCTGCGGGCGTGACGCAGGTCAGCGGCACCTTTGGGCGCGGTGATCCCGTGGCGATTTTGTCGCCCGAGGGCGTGATCCTTGGCAAAGGTCTGGTGCGTTATACCGCCGCTGAGGCCAAGCAAATCGCCGGGCACAGGTCTTCAGAGATTGAAGCGATCTTGGGCTATCCGGGCCGGGCCGCATTGGTGCACCGCGACGATATGGTGATTTAACATAAGGCCGGCGCGGATGGAGACCCAATTGGACAGCCAATTTACCGATATGATGCGCGACATTGGCACCAAGGCCCGTCTTGCTGCTGGCGAACTGGCCTGCGCCGGGTCAGAGCGCAAGTATGCAGCCCTGATCGGGGCGGCCCAAGCCGTCTGGTCGCGCCGTCAAGAAATTGAAGACGCCAACTACCAAGATATGGCCTATGCCGAGGCAAAGGGGCTTAGCCCTGCGATGTTGGACCGTTTGCGTCTGGATGAACACCGGATCCGTGGCATCGTTGATGCCTTGCGCGCCGTGGCCGAACAGCCCGACCCAGTGGGCCGTGTTCTGGCCGAATGGGACCGGCCAAACGGGCTGCACATTCAACGCGTGGCCACCCCGTTGGGTGTGGTCGGGGTGATTTACGAAAGCCGCCCGAATGTGACGGCGGATGCGGGCGCGCTCTGTCTAAAGGCCGGTAATGCGGTGATTTTGCGTGGCGGATCGGAAAGTTTGCATTCTGCCACCGTGATCCATGATTGCATGGTGCAAGGGTTGCGTGAAGCGGGTCTGCCGCAAGCGGCTATTCAGCTGATTCCCACACGCGACCGCGAAATGGTATCCGCCATGCTGCGCGCGACCGAATATATCGATGTGATCGTCCCCCGCGGCGGCAAAGGACTTGTGTCCCTTGTTCAAAGAGAGGCGCGTGTGCCGGTATTTGCGCATCTTGAGGGGATTTGTCACGTCTATGCGGACCGCGATGCGGACCTTGAAAAGGCGCGGCGGGTGGTTCTGAATTCCAAAACCCGCCGTACGGGCATTTGTGGCGCGGCGGAATGCTTGCTGATCGACTGGCAGTTTTACACCAAACACGGCGCGGTTTTGATCGAAGATCTGGTGAAAGCCGGGGTCGAGGTGCGCACCGAGGGTGAGTTGCTGAAAGTTCCGGGAACGGTCAAGGCGGCGCCCGATGATTTCGGCCGCGAATTCCTTGATATGATCATCGCTGCAAAACTCGTTGATGGCGTGGACGAGGCGATTGCCCATATCCGTCAGTATGGATCAAACCACACCGAAAGCATCCTGACCGAAAATGACGAAACGGCAGCGCGGTTTATGCAGCGTCTCGACAGCGCGATCCTGATGCGCAACGCCTCTACCCAGTTTGCCGACGGTGGAGAGTTTGGCATGGGGGGCGAGATTGGGATTGCCACCGGCAAAATGCACGCGCGCGGCCCGGTTGGTGCGGACCAGTTGACCAGCTTTAAGTATCTTGTCACGGGTGACGGTACGATCCGGCTATAGCGCGCTGCCAGATCGTACAGCATGTTCAGAACGTGAAGCGAATTTCCGTCCTGCCGATTTCTGTGGTTAGGCGACGGTGTTGCCGCT
>JAAFIJ010000119.1 GCA_013298675.1 Rhodobacterales bacterium
GCGGGTATATCGGTCATAGCGGCAGGGTTAGCCACCGCTATGGACTATGTCAACGCAGTGGGGTTTGAAGCCAGCCTATTCAGCCGCGTCCAGATACGATTCCAACGGTGGGCACGTACAGATCAGATTGCGGTCGCCAAACACGTTGTCGACGCGGCCAACGGGCGGCCAGTATTTGTCGACGCGAAACGCTCCGGGTGGGAAGCATCCCTGCTCGCGCGGATATTTACGGTCCCAATCGGCAATCAAGTCTTCGACGGTGTGGGGTGCATGGCGCAAGGGGCTGTCGTCACTGCTGATATCGCCGCGCTCAATGTCGCCAATCTCGGCGCGAATGGCCAAAAGTGCGGTGATGAAACGGTCAATTTCGGCTTTGGTCTCGGATTCTGTCGGTTCAACCATCAAGGTGCCAGAAACGGGCCAGCTCATCGTTGGGGCGTGAAAACCGTTGTCTATCAACCGCTTGGCGATATCATCCACAGTGACACCTACCTCGGCAAAGGGACGAGTATCAAGGATACATTCATGCGCCACGCGGCCCTTATTGCCCATGAACAAGATCGGATAAGACCCCGCCAGTCGAGCGGCGATGTAATTTGCATTCATGATCGCGACGCGCGTGGCTTGGGTTAACCCTTCGCCCCCCATCATCAGGCAATAGGCCCATGATATCAACAGAATAGATGCTGAACCGTAAGGCGCGGCTGAGACTGGCCCCTCGGCGCCGCCCAGTTCTGGATGGCCCGGAAGATAGGGTGCGAGGTGCGATTTCACGCCAATCGGCCCCATGCCAGGCCCACCGCCGCCATGAGGGATGGCAAAGGTTTTGTGCAAGTTAAGGTGGCTGACGTCTGACCCGATCTCTCCAGGTTTCACCAGGCCCACAAGGGCGTTCATATTGGCACCATCAAGATAAACTTGGCCGCCGTGGTCATGGGTGATGCGGCAGATGTCGCGCACCGTTTCTTCAAAAACGCCGTGCGTAGACGGATAGGTGATCATGCAGGCAGCGAGGTTTGCCCCCGCCTCGGCCGCTTTGGCGCGGAAGTCATCCAGATCGACATCACCGTTCGGGGCAGATTTCACCACCACCACCTGCATCCCCGCCATTTGCGCTGAGGCGGGGTTGGTACCATGTGCGGACACGGGGATAAGGCAGACGCTGCGGTGCCCCTCTCCTCGCGCCCGGTGATAGGCTTGAATGGTCAAAAGCCCCGCATATTCACCCTGAGCGCCGGAGTTTGGCTGCATAGAGAACGCGTCATAGCCGGTGACCTCACACAGCTTGACCACCAGATCATCAATCGCCTCTTTATAGCCCAGCGCCTGATCTGCCGGGGCAAAGGGATGAAGGGTGCTAAATTCTGGCCACGTGATCGGCATCATTTCGGCGGCAGCATTCAGCTTCATCGTGCAAGACCCCAAAGGGATCATCGCGCGGTCAAGCGCCAGATCTCGGTCCGACAAACGGCGCATATAACGCATCATTTCAGACTCTGCCCGGTTCATGTGGAATACCGGATGGGTCAGATAATCCGTCGTGCGCAGTATCGCCTCGGGAAAGCCCAAAGTTGCGCGGTGTGGCGGGACACCGTCAATGCCAAAGGCGCGCAGCACACTGATCAACACCTGTTCATTGGTTGTCTCATCAACGCTAATACCCACCCTGTCTTGACCGATCTTGCGAAAGTTCAGCCCCTCATGCCGGGCGGCGGCTAGGATGCCCGCTTGGCCAACGCCTACTTCGACCGTGATAGTATCAAAGAACGCCTTGGGCGATACGCGGGCCCCTGCAGCCTTTAGCGCACGTGCAAGGCGGTTGGTCATAAAATGAACGCGTTCGGCAATGGCGCGCAGGCCTTTTGGCCCGTGAAACACCGCATAGAAAGACGCCATCACCGCCAAAAGTGCCTGCGCGGTACACACGTTAGAGGTGGCCTTTTCACGGCGGATATGTTGCTCACGCGTTTGTAGCGATAGGCGGTAAGCTTTGTTGCCTCGCGCGTCGATGGATACGCCCACGATCCGCCCCGGCATGGACCGTTTATACTCATCTTTGCAGGCGAAAAACGCGGCATGCGGCCCGCCGTACCCCAAAGGGACACCAAAGCGTTGGCTGGACCCGACGGCAATATCGGCCCCCATTTCGGCAGGCTCTTTCAGCATCGTCAGCGCCAACAGGTCAGTGGCCACAATCGCAATGGCGCGCGCGTTGTGCAGCGCCCTGATGTCGTCAGTGTAATCGCGCACATGCCCGAAAGTGCCCGGATATTGGAAAATAGCGCCAAAAACCTGGTCTGCCTTCAGGCTTTCAGGTGCACCAACGGTCACCTCAATTCCCAAAGGACGCGCACGGGTTTGAATGACCGCGATGGTTTGCGGATGGCAGTTTTCATCGACGAAAAAGCCTTTGGCCTTGGTCTTGGCGATACGTTCGGCCATGGTCATCGCTTCTGCGGCAGCGGTCGCCTCGTCCAGAAGCGAGGCGTTGGCCACTGGCAGGCCCGTCAGATCGGCCACCATGGTCTGATAGTTCAACAACGCCTCAAGGCGCCCTTGGGCGATTTCAGGTTGATAGGGGGTATAGGCGGTGTACCAAGCGGGATTTTCCAAGATATTACGCTGAATTGCAGGCGGGGTAACCGTGCCGTAGTACCCCTGCCCGATCAGGCTTTTCATCACCTTGTTGCGCGATGCGATCTCGCGCATCCGTGCCAGCAAGTCATGCTCTGACAACGGCGCCCATGTCAGCGGTTTGGCCTGCCGGATAGACTGCGGCACGGTTTGGACGATCAGATCCTCTAACGAGCCCACGCCAATCGCGCGCAGCATATCTGCCATCTCGTCCGGAGACGGGCCAATATGGCGGCGATTGGCAAAATCATACGGATTATAATCGACGGGGGTAAAGGTCATGTCGTTTCCTTTGGTTATGCGCAAAGAGGGCGCAGAACGCGCCAAGGTTTCAAAAATGTGGCAAAGGGATGATTGACCCCCCTTTAACCATCTGATTTATATCAATTTAGCCGATCAAATCGGCGTATTCATCTTCGTCCATTAGCGCATCCAGCGCGCTTAGGTCGTCCAGTCTCATCTTGAAAAACCAAGCGGCCCCCATTGGATCCTCGTTGACCAAACTTGGGTTATCGACCAGCTTTTCGTTGACCTCGACAATCTCACCGTCCAAGGGCGCCAGAATGTCCGAGGCGGCTTTGACAGATTCGATCACACAGACCTCATCACCTTCGGCGACCATGGTTTCAATTTCTGGCAGTTCGACAAACACGACATCGCCCAATTGCGTGGCGGCGTGTTCAGTGATGCCCACGACGACAAGATCGCCTTCAACGCGCAGCCATTCGTGATCTTTGGTGAATTTCATAAGATGCCTCAACGTTTGTAAGTGGTGGGGTGAAAAGGAAGCGGTGCGACAACGACCGGCAAGCGTTTGCCGCGCACCTCGCCCAGCAGCTGCGTGCCGGGTGTTGCAAAACTTTCGGCCACATAGCCCATGGCGACGGGCGCATCGACGGATGGTCCAAATCCGCCAGAGGTTACAGTGCCCACTGGTGTGCCGCCCAGATCGAAGAGCAACGTACCTTCGCGCATTGGTGCGCGGCCTTCGGGACGCAGGCCCACACGACGCCGTTCTGTCCCGTTGTCCAATTGTTCAAGGATGATTTCTGCACCTGGAAATCCAGCTACTCTGTCACCGCCGCTGCGCCTGGATTTTTGGATCGCCCAGGTTAAAGCAGCCTCAACCGGGCTCGTCGTCAGATCAATGTCGTGGCCGTATAGACAAAGCCCCGCCTCAAGCCGCAAGCTGTCCCGCGCGCCCAAACCGATGGGCTGCACCAGTGGTTCGGCCAAAAGCGCATTGGCAAATTCCAAGGCAGCCGCATCCGATATCGAGATTTCAAACCCATCTTCGCCGGTATAACCTGACCGCGAAACCCAAACCTCATGCTCGCGCCAAATCAAAATGCGGCTGTCCATGAACCGCATCGCGGCAACCTCGGGCAAATGCCGCGCCAAGGCCGCCTCTGCGGCAGGGCCTTGCAACGCCAAAAGCGCGCGGTCGGTGACGGTGATCACCGCTGCCTCATCAGACAAGTGTTGGCGCATGTGGGCGATATCCGCCACTTTGCACGATGCATTAACCACCACGAACAGATGATCCCCGCGATTGGCGAACATCAAATCATCCAGAATACCGCCCTGTTCATTGGTGAACATTCCATAGCGTTGACGCCCGGTCAGCACCCCCAGCACGTCCACTGGCATCAGCGCCTCAAACGCCAGGCACAGATTTTGCATGGTTGATTTTGGGCGCAAAATCACCTGGCCCATATGGCTTACATCAAACAACCCTGCGGCCGCGCGGGTGTGCAGATGTTCTTTCATCACCCCAGACGGGTATTGAACCGGCATCTCATAGCCCGCAAAGGGCACCATGCGCCCACCCAGACTGAGATGGAGGTCATGCAACCCCAAATGCAGCAAGTCCTCGGTCAAAACCGTTACTCCCCGTATTTGCCTAACCAGAAATTTGGTCGGCATCGATCATGGCAGATCAATCTCTGCCACCGATGCCCCCTCTGTCCTTTGCGCCTGAGATCGTTATCCCTTCGGCGGATGCTGCGGCATCTCTCTCCAGAGTCTGTCTGTCAAAATGGTCCGTTGCGCCTGAGAGTTTACCGGGGCGGTTTCTCCTTCGGCACCAACAGTTGCCTGTTGGATTCTCCCGATCTTGACACGAACTTGCTAGCCTTTCCGCCCCACAGCTTGCAAGCGAAAAGAATACGACGGTATGCAATTCATTTCCGACACGTGGTCGCGACGCGATTTCCAAGCAAAAAACGCGCGACCAGTGACGGTTCGCGCGCTTCTTTCGAATTAAGGTTAGGTCAGATTAACTGGCGTGAGACACCTAAAGCGGGCGAATGACCTGCAATAAGGGCATCACGTCGGCCATCTCTGGCCCGTTGAGCCTGCCTGTCAGCGCCTTGCGCAGCGGCATGAACAAGCCTTTGCCTTTGCGGCCCGTCGCCTCTTTGACAGCGGTGGTCCATTCGCTCCATGTGGCGGTGGTCCACGGACGCTGTGGCAGCAGAGCATAGGCTTGTGCCACAAAGTCACGATCCTCGTCGTCGATCAAAGGCTCGGCCCCATCGCGGAACAACGTCGACCATTCTTCCAAATCGGCCAAGATGGTCACGTTGCCTTTGGCAACAGCCCAGAACCCTTCGGCGTCCGCATCTGCCACACCTAGATCACGGATCCGGTCACGCACCGCCGACAATGGCAGGCTTTGAACATGGGCGCGGGTCAGCGGGAACAGGTCTTCGGCGTCAAACTTGGTCGGGGCCGCACCGAAGCTGCCGATGTCAAAGCCATCAATCAAGTCTTGCATCGAAGTCGCGAGTTCGACCGGTTTTGAAGATCCCAACCGCGCCATTAACGACAACAACGCCATCGGTTCTACGCCTTGGGCGCGCAAATCGCGCAAGGACAGCGTGCCCAGACGTTTGGACAGCTCTTCACCCTTTGATCCGGTCAATAACGAGTGGTGGGCGAAACTTGGTGGGGTGCCGCCCAGCGCCTGCATGATCTGAATTTGCGTTGCTGTATTGGTCACATGATCGGCGCCGCGCACGATGAAAGTCACGCCCATATCAATGTCATCGACAGACGAGGCAAAGGTATACAACACCTGTCCATCCGCGCGGATCAGCACCGGGTCGGACACAGACGCCGCATCAATAGAAATATCACCGACGATACCGTCAGGCCATTCAATACGCTCCTGATCCAGGCGGAATCGCCAATAGCCCATACGACCCTCGGCGCGCATCGCCTCTTTTTGGGCGGCATCAAGATGCAGCGAGCTGCGGTCATAAACGGGCGGTTTGCCCATGTTCAACAGCTTCTTACGTTTCAGATCCAACTCTGTCGGAGTCTCGAAGCATTCATAAAACCGTCCGTTTTCACGCAATTGCCCAGCGGCCTCGCGGTAGCGGTCCATCCGCAAAGATTGCTTTTCAACCCTGTCCCAGTGCAGGCCAAGCCATTCCAGATCGGCCATGATGCCGTCGGCGTATTCCTGTTTGCTGCGTTCCTGATCCGTATCATCAAGGCGCAAAATGAACGTGCCGCCCGCTTTGCGGGTGATCAAATAGTTCATCAAGGCGGTGCGAAGATTGCCCACGTGGATATATCCAGTGGGCGACGGCGCGAAACGGGTGGTGACGGTGCTCATGACAGGCTCTCCTAGGACCATCTCTCCCTGTCATAAGGCTGTTAATTTGTCCAGTTAAGCTGAGGTGACGGGCCATCGTTTGGCCAAGGCCGTCAGCCCGCCTCGGATAATGGCGCGCAGTGCGTCTTGGTTCACCGTATCGACAGATTTGATGTAAAGGCAAGATTTTCCCAACCGATGCTTGCCCAGCGCTTGCAATGGCACCTCTAGACCATCAAATCCGGCAAGACCGTAAATTGAAATGTCAGTTTTTCGAAAGGCAAAGCCGGTGGCCAGGGATTCACCTGAATGACCACTTTGATAGGTGTATTCGTAGCGACCAAATCCAATCATCGCACCCCAAATCACTGCGCGAAAGCCTGTTTCCTGTTCAAACAACTGCACGAGCGCACGCGCCTCTGCGTGACGATGCGCCGGGACCTTGGTGTGCAAATAGCTGTCAATGTCAGCATCACTTGCTTGGGTTTTGGCAATAGCTGGCATATGAAAACCTCATTCACCGTGGGGGCTTTGCTGGTGCAAACTTAATCTTGACGCTCGGCAAAAACTACTACCGCTTTACATAGGGCGCTTCAAAATTTAATTGCCGCGTCCACTGCAATACAGTCCGTTTCCAATGGGGGGCTTTTGATTGCCCAAAAACGGCGTTACAAGATATGTGGGCATGAATTTGAACCATAGGGGTCGGCGGAGTTGAACGGCGCGCGCATTAAATTTTGGGCTGCCCGATCTCTTTTCACGGCTGCCCTGTCCGCTTTTTCGATGACAACAATGTTGAACGCCGGGCCGCTCATGGACATAGCGGGCCAGATCGAAACGGAAATGGCCGCAGGTAACTCTGAAGTTGCGGCATCCGAGGCGCGGGCGCTTTACGAAACCGTCCTTGACCAAAGCGTCAACCTGTTCTTTTCAGACACCTTGCTGATTTCCGAACCCGCCTCGGGCTACGGCATCTATAACCCCCGTCCGAACGAAAAGTACAAACGCGATGAGCCGATCATCCTGTATGCAGAGCCAGTAGGGTTTGGCTACGGCGCACCCGGTGAGGGTTTGTATTCGATCAATTTCGACGTTGATCTGCGCGTCATGACCGAAATCGGCGAGCCTTTGGCCGACATTCCGAACCTGACGCAACTGACCATGACATCACGCTATAAGAACCGCGAGTTTCAGGCCAATTTGACCTATAATCTGAGTGGGTTTGAGCCCGGTCGCTATCTGTTGCTCACAACGTTCCGCGACAAGAACTCTGCTAAAACAGGATCCTTCGAAACGGTGATCGAGATCGTCGAATAGACGCATTCTTTGGTGTTAACTTGCGCCCCAAATGATCACGACGGCGCCCAATATCCCAAACACTGCGCCGAT
>JAAFIJ010000012.1:0-19146 GCA_013298675.1 Rhodobacterales bacterium
GTCATGAATGCAACAGCCCAATTCCCCGACCTCGCCCGCGTCGATCTGATCGCCGATCGGTCAAAACTTGCATTTTACGACAGCCAGTCAGTGGTGCTTCCCAAACAAATTACCCCATTTGAGGCATGGGTTCAGGTGATGGCGGACCCCCTGCCCCTGATAAAAACCGCCTTTGCGGTGCGCGATGCGGTATCGTCGCTGTTTGGGGTCAAGCGGATCGGCGGGTTCAGCGGCAAAGTGATCACACGCCCCGTCAAAGGCGCACATCTGGATTTCTTTCTTGTCGAACGGATTGATGATGAGGTGATGTCACTGATTGCCCGCGACACACATCTGGATGTGATGACGTGCATCACGACAACCGATAAGGTTCTGTCCATCACATCATCTGTCGTTACGCATAATACCTTTGGCAAAGCCTATATGGTTCCCGTTGCGCCTGCACATCGATTGATTGTCCGAACGATTCTGAGCAGACTTTCATGCAGGCTGGCTCAGGTATGAAGCCTCTGCGCAACAGAATCTGCGCATGCGCGATCCTCGACGCTTTCTTGCCCTGCGGCCCAAGGCCGAAAGCGCAGGCGAAACGCCGCCAATCGTGCGGTCTTACTACAATCGGGATAGCCAATTGCATCCAAGCTGGATGCCAAGTCCCGCGCCGGATCGCCCAAACCGTCGGGCCACACCGAAAGCCCCTGCAACGCAAGCCTGCGCCAGTCAAAGCGTGCGCCGGGGTCGCCTTTACGGTCTGGTGCCATATCGGAATGCGCGATCACCCGGTGATTAGGTATAGCCCAGCGCTGCATGATTGCCGACAGAAGGGTCTCTAACGCGGCCATTTGGGGTTCGGGAAAGGGCTGGTTGCCGGTATTTGCCAGCTCAATGCCGATCGAATGCGAATTGATATCGGACAACCCGGCCCATTCACCTGCGCCTGCGTGCCATGCGCGCATCGCCTCGGGGACCAGTGCCTCGGCTTCACCCTTTTCGGATATTAACCAATGCGCGGAAACTTCTACCACCGGGTCACACAGACGCGCGCGCGCAGCGTCGCGGCTTTCCATTGCGGTGTAGTGGATGACGATCAAACTGGGCGTAACCCCCCCTCGCCGTTCATTAAAGTTGGGCGAGGGGTAGTGTGTCACTGCAAAGCGGCCCGGAACGGGGCCGGGTCCCAATAGCAGGCATAGCCATCGCCATCGGGATCAAGGTTCTTGCGATCACGGTCCGGGCCACCTGCCGCCAAGAACGCCTCTTGCGCCAGATCTGGCGAAGCATATTTCGCACAAGCCTTGTCAGGATTGCTGAGCAGGATCGACGAGCGTTTGTACATCTCTGTGCCAACCGGATGTGAGGTCAGCAGCGCGAACTCTACGATATTTGGCCCGGCATCGCCTTTGCGGGTCGGGACGGCCACGGGTTGATCAATCGTATAGGTCGCGCGGTTACGCTCTATCCTTGCCTTGTCAGATTCGATGGTTTCGCGCGCTGATACGGCAGCGAATTCCTGTTCGTCTGACACACCAGACGTTACGAAATCTGTTTCGCCACTTTCTGATTTGATTGACGTCGGCGCGTCCCCACGCGCCCGATTTGCATCTGTGGTGTTGATGGGTGCCACTGTCGCAGGCAATGGCGCCCCAATCCCTTGCGAGCGGTCAATTGCAGCGGCGGCTGCATTTGGATCAAATCCTAACGGGGGCTGGGCATAGGGCTGCTCTTGGTACGAATTATAATCGTTGAACCCAACGCCTGCACCGGAATCGGGCACCGGAGGGCTACAAGCAGTCACACCGAGAACTGCAATAAACATAATGGTCGCGCGCGTCATTTTCATCTGGTCCATGTGTCGTTCAGGCGCCCTTACCACCATTTAACTGGCTTGGCCACAAAACCTGCTGCGCGTTCCAATACATAAGCAGCATTCAGCAAATCGCCCTCTTCCCATGGTCTGCCGATCAATTGCAAACCCAACGGCAGACCTTTGCTGTCCAGACCAACCGGCACAGAAATGCCCGGCAGACCCGCAAGGTTGACGGTCACGGTGAACACATCGTTCAGATACATTTGCACCGGATCGGCATTCGCCATTTCCCCCAGCCCAAAGGCGCTGGACGGCGTGGCAGGCGTCAGGATTGCGTCGATCCCATCGGCAAACGCCAGATCAAAGTCACGCTTGATCAGGGCGCGCACACGGCGGGCGCGGTTGTAATAGGCATCATAGAACCCAGCCGACAACACATAAGTACCGACCATGATCCGGCGCTGCACCTCGGGGCCAAAGCCCTCGGCCCGGGTCTTTTCATACATCTCGGTGATCCCATCGCCCGCGTCCAGCGTTGCGCGGTGACCAAAGCGCACGCCGTCATAGCGCGCCAGGTTGGATGAGGCTTCGGCAGGCGCGATCACGTAATAGGCGGGCAAGGCGTATTTGGTGTGTGGCAGACTGATATCAACGATCTCGGCCCCTGCATCACGCATCATGGCGATGCCGTCCGACCAAAGCGTCTCTATTTCCGCGGGCATACCGTCCATCCGATACTCTTTCGGAATGCCGATCTTTTTGCCGCGAATGTCGCCGCTCAATGCCGCCTCAAAGTCCGGCACGGCCAGATCGGCCGAAGTGCTGTCTTTTGGGTCATGACCAGACATCGCCGTCAGGAAAATCGCCGCATCACGCACCGATTTGGTCATAGGGCCGGCTTGATCAAGGCTGGACGCAAAGGCAACCACGCCCCAACGCGAGACGCGTCCATATGTGGGCTTGATGCCCGTAATGCCAGTAAAGGCGGCAGGTTGGCGAATGGAACCGCCGGTATCTGTTCCGGTGGCACCCAGGCAAAGATCGCCCGCAACCGCCGCTGCCGACCCACCCGAAGAACCGCCGGGTGTCAGATCACGTCCGTCAACCTTCCAAGGGTTGATCACATTGCCATAGCAAGACGTCTCGTTCGACGAGCCCATGGCGAATTCGTCCATGTTCAGCTTGCCCAACATCACAGCGCCCGCATCAAACAGTTTGGACGTTACGGTCGATTCGTATTCCGGCTTAAACCCCGTCAAGATGCGCGATGCCGCCTGAGAAGGAACACCTTTGGTGCAAAACAGGTCTTTGATGCCCAAGGGGATTCCGCACATTGCGGGCGCATCGCCCGATTTGATCCTTAAATCCGCCGCGCGCGCCTGATCCAGCGCGATGTCCGGGGTCTTGTGCACAAAAGCGTTCAGACCATCGCCCGCGTCAATCGCCGTCAGGCAAGACATGGTCAGATCAACCGCCGAAATATCACCCTTGCGCAACGCATCACGTGCGGCGGCAATGGTCCATGTGTTCGCGCTCATTCTACCACCTTCGGCACTGCAAAGAACCCTTCCCGCGCGTCGGGTGCATTCTTTAGGATTTGCGCTTGGATATTTCCGTCAGTGACCACATCCGCACGACGTTTCAACCGCATCGGCGTAACAGAGGTCATCGGCTCAATCCCGGTGACGTCCACCTCGTTCAACTGTTCCATAAACCCAAGAATGCCCGTCAGTTTTGAGGCGAGCGCCGGCAGATCGGCCTCTGGCACCGATATGCGCGCCAGTTTGGCCACTTTACGCGCTGTAGCAATGTCGATCGACATGGGGTTACTCCGCTGAACTTCTGGTTCCGTTTATCCGCGCCCCCTTGGAGCTGCAAGATGGCCCAGTGCAATAAGGCTGCAGAAAGCCGCACCACGTTGCGCAAAACATCGCGACATGGTGCGGTAATTGCCAACCGTCATTTAGCGCAGCTCCCAATATTTGGGGGCGCGATGTTCTCGGGGCAGGCCGATGTCGTCGCGCAAGTGACTGGGAAGATCATCCGGCCGCAACCGGGTGATCCGCTCTCGCCGCAACAGTCCGCGCAGAATTAACGCGCCAAAGATACGAACAGCGCCGTATTCTTGGATCAGCCCTTCGATCGCCTTTTTCAAAGACGAGTCTTCGGAATTTAGAATTGCATTCATGAGTGCACATAACCAAGGCCAGCCATTCAGGCGCCTGGTTCCAATTTATGATTTGAATTTGGCCGAAGCTTTAAGGGAAAAATCCCGTAAAACAAAAGCCGATGGCGCTAAGGGTGTTGAGAGGGGGTTTGGTCGCTAGACCAAATCCGGCTAATGGCGGTCAGCGAAACGCTGACAATTGCCATAGGCGGCCACTCCAAAACCCATACCTTGGGTGAGTACATTGATGATCATTGAACGTCTCCCTCGGCTAGGGGTTTATAGATGCGCTTTGGTCGCACAGGATCAGAGTCAAACCAAAGAAATTATTCCGACGCTTGTGCGCAACTTCGGACCTGTGCCCTGCAAGACACAGACCTGTCGCAAATTCATGTAATTGGTCGCGACGTTAACCCCGACGTGCCGCAAAGAATTCTTTCAGCAACGCTTCCGAGGCGCGCTCTGACAGCCCACCGTACACTTGAGGCACATGGTGGCATTGCGGATGGCTGAACACCATGGCGCCGTGTGCGACTCCGCCGGACTTTGGGTCTGAAGCGCCATAATACAATCGATCAATGCGGGCGGCCGCGATGGTGCCTGCACAAATCGCGCAAGGCTCCAGCGTGACGTAGAGATCGTGGCCGATCAGCCGCTCGCTGCCCAGTGCAGCACAGGCGGCTCTGATCGCCAAAACCTCTGCATGTGCAGTGGGATCGCTTAGCTCGCGCGTCCGGTTGCCCGCCTTTGCAACGACCTCACCGTCCAGAACGACGACCGCGCCCACGGGCACTTCGCCGCGCAAACCGGCTTGTTGCGCCTCAATCAGCGCAATCTGCATAAAGGATCGGAAAGCCATGCTTGCCCCTTGCTCTGTGGTCCCATAACCTAGGGGCTTGCGGGGCCGGCCCCCGTGGCCGCCGCTTTGCGCATTGCTTTGCACCTCGGTCAGATGTTTGCGCAAGGATGCCCCCCGTGACCGAAAAAGAAAAGCCCAAGCCTGTGGCCGTCAAGCCTGAAGCCGCCAAACCTGTAGCCCCGATGAAAAACGCGGCGAAAACCAAGGTCGTGTCGCCAGATGGCGAGCGGATCGCCAAGGTTCTGTCGCGCGCAGGCATTTCTTCGCGCCGCGAGGCAGAGCGTTTGATCGAATTGGGTGAGGTCAAGGTCAACGGCAAGACCATCACATCGCCTGCGTTGAACGTCACCCTCAAGGACACGATCACCGTGCGCGGCGAATTGGTCGGCGCGCCCGAACCAGCACGGCTGTGGCTTTATTACAAACCCGAAGGTTTGGTCACGTCCGACTCGGACGAAAAGGGCCGCGATACGATCTATGACCATTTGCCCGAAGGCATGCCGCGGGTGATGTCGGTGGGACGCCTTGACTTGAATTCGGAAGGCTTGCTGCTGCTGACCAACGATGGCGAGTTGAAGCGCAAGCTGGAACTGCCCTCAACCGGATGGCTGCGCAAATACCGGGTCCGCGTCAAAGGCAACCCGACCGATCCCGAATTGGAACCCTTGCGCACAGGTATCACAGTGGACGGCGAGCGTTTTCAACCGATGCATGTGATGCTTGACCGCCACCAAGGGGCGAACGCGTGGCTGACCATCGGTCTGCGCGAAGGCAAAAACCGCGAAATTCGCCGCGCGATTGATGCAATTGGTCTGATCGTGAACCGACTGATCCGCATCAGCTATGGTCCGTTCCGCCTGCCCGAGGATATGCACCCCGGCGAGGTTGATGAAATTCGTCAAAAGGTGATGCACGAACAGTTGGGCACCAACCCACATGAGGAAGAAAAGCCAAAGCGCGGGCTGCGCAAGCCCGATAGCCGGCTTTCCCCTGCGCCAACCACCCGCGGATCTGCCGAAGGGACGCGCCGCGTTGTCGTAAAACCGCGCTTGAAACCCGGCGAAGGGTTGCGTCAATTGTCGGATGCTTGGCAAAACGCGACCGATGGCAAATCCAAACCTGTGCGCCCAAAACCTGCGGAAAAAGCCAGCGATGCCGCCGGTGCAAAGCCTGCGCGCAAATCGTCCGGCAAGTCGTCAACACCAGATTGGGCGCGCCCTGCCCGGCCAAAGGTAGAAGGTAAATTAACCCGCGCCCCCCGCAAACCCGCGCCAAAGCGTCCGAGAGGGGAATAATCCCAGTGTTTCCCATCTTGCAACACTGGCAAGCCTTGGCTTGAACGCCTATACTTGTTGCAGCGTTTCAATTCGAGTGAGGCACTTATGCCGGACAATACTTTGCAGTCCCTTGCCTTCATGCTCTTGCTGGGGTTGATGCTTTACACAGCCTTGGGCGGGGCCTTGTGATGGCAACACGTTTTGGCGGAACATTCAGCCCGCAACCGAACCCTGATCAAGACGGCGCGCCACATCCGCAAGGACTTCCGCCGCAGTTGCGTAGCAAAGCCGAACGTCGCAATCGGTTCCTGTTCATTTTGCCGATCCTGTTTCCATTGCGCGCCTTTGGGTCGAAGCCTGAAGTGTTGTTGCTATCCCTTGCTGCTTGCGGTGCCTTGATCGCGGCCGCTCTGGTGACGCGCGAAGGGTTGCGCGCACATGCGGCATATGAGGCGCGCCGCGTTGCCCGCCGCCCTGCCCTGCCGCGCAAAATGCTTGGCTCTGTCATGACGGGCCTGGGGCTTGCCCTGGGGGCGGCCACCTGGCAGCCGGGACTTTTGATGCCTGCCCTACTTGGACTTGCGGGTGCGATCCTGCATTCCGCAGCCTTTGGCCGCGACCCGATGCGTGACAAGGGCATGGAAGGGGTGGACACGTTTCAAACCGACCGTGTCGCCCGTGCCATTGATGAGGCAGAGGCCTACCTTGGCGCGATGAAGGATGCGATTTTGCGCACCAAGGACCGCGGCCTTGAAACGCGCGTCGATCGGTTCGCAACCATTGCGCGCGGCCTGTTTCGCACGATTGAGGGCGACCCGGGCGATCTGACCGCCGCGCGCAAGTATCTGACGGTCTATTTGATGGGCGCGCGTGACGCGACGGTAAAGTTTGCCGACCACTTTGCCCAATCGCGCGATCCTGCCGTGCGCATCGCGTATGAGGCGCTTTTAGGCGACCTTGAGACGAATTTCGCCGAGCGCAGCAAAGCGCTTTTGGCAAATAGCCACACGGATCTGGATGTTGAAATCCAGGTGTTGCGTGAACGCCTGAAGCTGGAAAACTGATCCCGACCTTAACGCTGTCCCTTTCCTCAGTCGCCTTTTCTGCCGCATTGTATCGCCCGAAAAGTCGCCCGCACCTGTGAGAGTAATCAATTGACCGAAACAACCCGCACCCAAGCCGCCACCACCCTTGCCGAGGTCGAAAAAGTCACCGCAATGGTATTGCCAGAACCCGGCACCGCCATTGTCGCATTGGAAGAGGCCGCAGCCCCGCAAGCCGAAGCCATCCGTAAGCGTATGGCAGAGCTGGACATGACCAATACCCAATCGATCATCTCATTCGGATCGGCGGCTCAAGCCGAACTGCAAGTGATAAGCCAAGAAATGCTGGCAGGCGTCAAGAATAAAGACGTGGGTCCGGCGGGCGACAGTCTGCGCAATATCGTGACAACGATCCGCGGGTTTTCCATTTCTGAACTCGACGTGCGCCGTGAACGCAGCTGGTGGGAAAAACTAATTGGCCGCGCGGCCCCCTTTGCCAAATTTGTGGCGCGTTTTGAAGAGGTTCAAGGGCAGATCGATAAGGTCACGGGGGATTTGTTGACCCACGAACATACCTTACTGAAAGACATCAAAAGCCTTGATATTCTGTACTCCAAAACGCTGAGTTTCTATGATGAACTGGCATTGTATATTGCGGCAGGTGAAGCAAAACTAAAGGATCTGGACAATAAAGTCATTCCCGCCAAAGAAGCCGAAGTTGCCGCGACCCCAGAGGTTGATCAGGTCAAAGAGGCGCAAGAGTTGCGCGACCTGCGCTCTGCCCGCGATGATCTTGACCGCCGCGTGCATGATTTGAAATTGACCCGTCAGGTGACAATGCAGTCGTTGCCATCTATCCGCTTGGTTCAGGAAAACGACAAATCGTTGGTCACCAAGATCAACTCGACCTTGGTCAACACCGTGCCGCTTTGGGAAACCCAGTTGGCACAGGCTGTCACCATTCAGCGCAGCAAAGAAGCGGCCGAAGCTGTGCGTGCGGCCAATGATCTGACCAACGAATTGCTGACCGCGAACGCCGACAATTTGCAGCAGGCCAACCGGGTTGTGCGCACCGAAATGGAACGCGGCGTGTTTGACATTGAATCGGTGAAAAAGGCCAATGCAACATTGGTTGCAACCATCGAGGAAAGCCTGGCGATTGCCGACGAGGGCAAAGCCCGGCGTGCCAGTGCCGAAGAAGAGTTGCGCAAGATGGAAGCAGAGTTGCGCGACACCCTTTCTGCGGCGCGCGCACGCAAAAACGGCATTGGCGACACCGTTGGGGGTGCGGCCTAAACCATGCAGCGGCACAGTCAACTCCATTGGTTCGGCGCAGTTGGCGCGGGCTTTGGCTTGGTTGTGCTGCAAGCCTGTGCGCCTGCCGCGTCAATTCGACCATCACTGGCACCCACGACGACCGTTCAACCATTACCTCAATCGGCGGTAGGAGCGGAAACTGCGGCAAGCGCAGAGGCGCGGATGTACTATGCCCAAGTCCAAACCTCTTTGCTGGCGAGTGGGATGCTGCGTACCGATGGGGGTGGCAAGGACACCCCCTATACCGACCGTATGCTGAGCGAAAACTTCCTTCAGATCGCGCTGCATGACGAATATGAACGATTGGGCACAAAAGCTGTCGCGGGAGACGATCCGACGCAACTCCGTCGTTGGAATGTGCCTGTTCGCGTGGGTCTGCGGTTCGGCGCCTCTATTTCGCCCGACAAACGGGCCACGGATTCGGCGCGTGTTGCGTCATATCTTGGCCGCTTGGCGCGGATCACTGGTCACCCAATCCGTCTTGATGATACCAATCCAAATTTCGTCCTCGCCATCGTGGCCGAGGATGAGCGCGCGGCGCTAGGCCCGGTCGTGGCGAAGACGCTGCCACAACTGACAGCGCAGGACATTTCGGGGCTGATCAATCCGGCAAAGACCACCTACTGCGCGGTCTACGTCCAATCAGACAGTCAAGGCAATTATAGCCGCGCATTCGCCGTCATTCGGGCCGAACACCCTGATCTTTTGCGCCTGTCGTGCCTGCACGAAGAAATTGCTCAAGGCCTTGGCCTGCCGAACGACAGCCCCCGCGCGCGACCTTCAATCTTCAATGATGACGAAGAATTTGCTTTGCTCACCGGGATGGATGAACACTTGTTGCAGATGCTTTACGACCCAATGCTACGCCCCGGAATGACGGAAACTGAGGCCAGGCCGATTGTGGAAACCCTTGCTGCCCGAATTCTGGGCGGCGCAAGTTAAGCCCGGTTTGGGCGAGGAGTGAGAATGGTATTTGATTTTCTGAAGGGCGAGTTCATTGATGTGATCTCGTGGCTTGACGACACGCGCGATACGATGGTCTGGCGGTTTGAACGCAGCGGCAATGCGATCAAATACGGCGCAAAATTGACGGTACGTGAGGGTCAGGCAGCGGTCTTCATCCATGAGGGACAGTTGGCGGATGTGTTTTCGCCCGGTCTTTACATGTTGGAAACCAACAACCTTCCCATTCTGACCACACTGCAAAACTGGGACCACGGATTTAACAGCCCATTCAAGTCAGAGATCTATTTCATCAACATGACGCGGTTTAACGACCTGAAATGGGGCACGAAAAACCCGATCATGGCGCGTGATCCGGAATTTGGTCCTGTGCGTTTGCGCGCGTTTGGCACATATTCGATGCGCGTCGGTGATCCCGGCAAGTTTATGACTGAAATCGTTGGCACGGACGGAGAGTTTACTGCCGATGAGATCAGCTTTCAAATCCGCAACGTGATCTTGCAAGAGGCCAGCCGCGTCTTGGCCAGCGCGGGGATTCCGGTGCTAGATATGGCGGCGAATACGGCCGATCTGGGCAAGATTATCTCGGCTGCAATTGGCCCCAAGATTGCGGAATACGGCATCACCTTGCCAGAGTTTTATATTGAAAACATCAGCTTGCCTGAAGAGGTCGAAAAGGCGATGGATAAGCGCACCTCGATGGGCATCGTGGGTGATTTGAACAAATATATGCAGTTCAATGCCGCCGAAGGCATGGCGCAACCCGGCTCTGGTATAGGGGCAATGATGGGCGCGGGGATGGCTGCGGGCATGGGCGCAGGCATGGGCGCAGGCATGGCGCAAAACCTTGGTCCGTGGGGCGCAGCACCACCAGCACCGCCCCCTGCCCCACCCGCACCGCCCGCAGCCAAGCTGTGGCACATAGCCGTGAACGGGGAAACGACCGGGCCATTCGACGTCGCAACCCTTGCCGTGATGGCCGCCAAAGGGCAACTGACCGCAGCAAGCCATGTCTGGAGTGCTGGTCAAGACGGTTGGAAAACTGTGTCCGACAGCGCTCTTGCGGGTCTGCTTGATGCCGTCCCACCGCCCCCTCCCGGAGCGTAATCTTTGTCGCAAGTCGCCGAAGCGCATCGTTATCCTTGCAAACAATGTGGGTCTGATCTGGCGTTCGCGCCGGGTCAGACACAGTTGGTTTGTGGGCATTGCGGCTCTGTTCAGGAAATCGAGTCTGCTGCTCCACGCAGTCGGGCGCGGGCGCTTGTTGAACATGATCTGCGCGGTGGTCTGGCCGATGATTTGCCTGATGCAGCGGTAGAAGACGTTCGGTCGTCTTCTTGTCCGTCTTGTGGCGCGGTCGTCGAGTTTACAGGAGCGACTCATGCCACGTTATGCCCCTATTGCGCCACTCCGGTGGTCGTCGATACGGGCAATCACCGTCACATAAAACCGCAAGCAGTTATCCCATTTGTGCTGACCCAAGAACAGGCACGCGACGAATTGACCCGATGGCTCGGCAGCCTCTGGTTCGCCCCCAACAGCCTGCTGGAATACACCCGTAAGGGACGCACGATGGCGGGGATTTACACACCCTTCTGGACTTTTGATGCCGTAACTTCGAGCCGTTATACTGGGCAACGCGGTGAGCATTACTATGAAACCCGTACCGTCACGGTCAATGTAAACGGTCGCTCAGAAAGACGTGAAGAGCAGGTTCAAAAGACACGCTGGTATCCCGCATCGGGCGAAGTTGCGCGCGATTTCGATGATGTTCTGGTCATGGCATCGGGCAGTTTGCCCAAACGACTGGGCGATGAGTTGACGCCTTGGGATCTGAACGCGCTGGTACCTTATAGCCCCGATTTCTTGTCGGGATTTCAGGCTGAAGGTTACACAGTCATTCTGGCAGATGGCCACGCCGAGGCGCGCGAGCGTATGCAGCGTGTCATCGAACAAGATGTTCGACGCGACATTGGCGGAGACGCGCAACAGATCAGCAGCCTGACTACGCACCACACCGACGAGACGTTCAAGCATGTTTTGCTGCCCATTTGGACAGCGGCCTACAAATACTCGGGCAGAAGCTATCAGTTTTTGGTCAATGGCCAAACGGGTGAGGTTCAAGGCGAGCGGCCCTATAGTTGGTGGAAAATCGGCTTTGCCATTTTGGGCGCAGCGATCATTGTGGCAGGCGCAGTTTATCTAAACGACCCTTCGGTATTCGGCCTGCCAAGACCCAGTTGGATGAACTAGACCAAATCCCGCGCGCGGGTCTTGGTTGACAACCACCAGCCCTCGCGCGATAGCCAAAAACAGATATCTTGGGGGAAGAAATGCGCATCCTTGATCATGCCCGCATCGCGGAATTGCCGAACCCGTATTTCGGCAAGGTCCGTGATTGTTATGACCTTCTCGATGGCACGCGCATTTTGATCTCTTCTGACCGGATTTCGGCCTTTGATCAGATTTTGGCCGCGATCCCGTTCAAAGGTCAGGTTCTGACCCAAACCGCACGGTACTGGTTTGACCACACGGCCGACATCTGCGCCAACCATGTGATTTCCTATCCCGATCCGAATGTGGTGATCGGCCAACGGCTGACGATTCTGCCCGTAGAAGTGGTGGTGCGTGGGTATTTGGCGGGCACGACCTCTACTTCGATCCTGACGCAGTATAAAACCGGGGCGCGCACGATGTACGGGCATGTATTGCCAGATGGTTTGCGCGACAATCAGGCCCTGCCACAGGCCATCATCACCCCGACATCCAAAGCGTTTGACGGCGGCCATGACGAGCCTTTGACCGCAGCCGAAATCGTGTCTTCTGGGCTGTTGACCCAACAGCAATGGGACGAATTGGCCGAAAAGTCGCTTGCCTTGTTTGCGCGCGGCCAAAAAATGGCGGCTGAGCAGGGGTTGATTTTGGTCGACACCAAATATGAATTTGGCACCGATGCACAGGGACGTATCTTTTTGGCAGATGAAATTCACACCCCGGATTCAAGCCGCTACTGGCTTGCGGCGGGCTATCTTGAGGCCTTTGCCAACGGCACGCGCCCGCCCAGCTTTGACAAAGATGTGATCCGGTCTTGGGTTGGTGCGCGCTGCGATCCCTATTCGGACCCGATCCCAGAGATCCCTATGGACATGATCCTTGCCACGTCAAAGGTCTATATCGATGCCTTTGAGGCGATTACCGGGCAGGCTTTTGTACCAGATATGTCGGGCGAGACACCGCTTGCGCGAATCCGGGCAAACCTCAAAGGCTATTTCACCGCTTGACTGTTTGCGCTAACACCGCAATCTCAAGTAACATTTTCCGCGAAGAATAGGGGAACAAAATGATTCTTAGTTGTGGCGAAGCCCTTATTGATATGTTGCCGCGCACCTCGACGCTTGGCGAGGCCAGCTTTGCTCCCTATGCTGGCGGAGCGGTATTCAACACGGCCATCGCCTTGGGCCGCCTTGGTGCGCCAGCTGGGTTCTTTTCAGGTATTTCAACCGACATGCTCGGTGAAATTCTTGCCGACACGCTGACCGCGTCAAAGGTCGATGTGTCGTTTTGCGCTCGTTCTGCCCGCCCCACAACGGTTGCGTTTGTAAAGTTGGTTTTCGGCCATGCCACCTATGCGTTTTACGATGAAAACACGGCAGGCAGTCTTTTGGCGCAGAGCGAATTGCCCACCCTAAACCCAGACATCCAAGCGCTGTTTTTTGGCGGGATCAGCCTTGTGAATGACCCCGCAGCTTCTACCTATGAGACACTTCAGGCGCGTGAGGCGCCGACGCGCGTCACAATGATTGACCCCAACATCCGCCCCGGTTTTATTGCCGGAAAGGAAGAACAATACCGCGCCCGCATTGAACGGATGATCGCACGCGCGGATATTGTGAAGCTGTCGGATGAAGATTTGCATTGGTTGTTGGGCGCGGGTGATTTGGTCACCCTGGGGCAATCTATTTTGGCCAAAGGTCCAAAAATCCTGTTTCTGACAGAGGGGGCAAAGGGCGCACGTGCCCTGACCGCGACGCAAAACCGCTTTGTCGCCGCCAAAAAAGTGGCCGTGGCCGATACGGTGGGTGCCGGTGATACCTTTAACGCGGGTGCCTTGAGCGCGCTGCACAGTGTTGGTGCTTTGACCAAAGCGCGCCTAGCAGCCGTCACCGACGACGAGCTGGACGCGGCTTTGACGCTGGGCAACCGCGCCGCAGCCATTACTGTCAGCCGTGCAGGCGCTAACCCTCCATGGAGCCATGAGTTGTGAGAGCACTGCTGCAGCGTGTCAGCCGCGCGTCGGTCAGCGTGGCTGGCGACGTTGTAGGCGAAATCGGGCCGGGATATCTGATTTTGATTTGCGCAATGCAAGGTGATGGCGACCTTCATGCCGAAAAACTTGCTGCCAAAATCGCCAAACTGCGCCTGTTCAAGGATGAGGCTGGCAAGATGAACCTGTCAATCAAAGACATCGGCGGGTCAGCGTTGATCGTGTCTCAGTTTACCTTGGCCGCAGACCTGCGCGGCAACCGCCCCGGCTTTAGCTATGCGGCCCCGCCAGACGAGGCAAAACGGTTGTACGATCTGTTCACCGCCAAGATTGCCGCGAACGGCATTCAGGTTGCCAATGGTATATTTGGCGCAGACATGGACGTCAGCCTGAACAACGACGGGCCTGTGACTATATGGATGGACAGCGCCGAAGCCTAATTCAGCGCTGCCTTTGCAGTTACAACTGATCGCTGCATTCACCCAACGCCGCGATGGAGGCTTTGGACCCTGCAAGGGAATATTCCATCACCGGCTCTCCGCTGGCGGTATTCAGGAAGAGCCTGCTTCCCTGCGCAACTTCCTTGATGAAATTCACGCCTTGGCTCGAGTCTGGCAGATCAAACAGTATCGAGTTTTGGTAGAGTTCTGCCGCGTTCAATGACCATGGGGAACGATTGCCGATCTTGATTTGCAAATCGGCGGTGTCACCCTCGCCAAAATCCCACGAGGTGGAATAAAACTGCAGCTTGACCGTGTTGTCTTGATAGACCCAAAGCGTAAAGCTGTCAGTGGTATCGTCAACTTCGGCCAAGCACGCATAGCTGCCATCATCAAAAGCGACCGCTTCCACTTCCCAGTGTTTGTACTTGTAGACCGTTTGCGAAGTGGTCTCTGCCAACACTGGCGCAGCGGTTAAACCCGCAACAAAAATCACCGCTGAACAAAGAATACCCTTCATAGTCTGCTCTCCGTGTTAAAATCACGACAAGTTGGGCGAAGGCGCGGACAAAACGCAAACGAAAAAGACCGAAAAACGACACGGAGGATGGAAAATAGATGCTTTAGATCAGCTTTCCCATTCCCAGCCTTGGGCAAACTGCCCCAAAACGGTCGCAACAGCTGCATCGTCAACCACGCCGGACTTTGCCAATTTGGCCACGAGACCACGTTTTTTGTCCTCTATCACCACGACCACTTTTGCCTGAATGCCAGCACCGTCGAGAGCCGCATTATAGACCCGCGTGATGGCCATCCGGCGCAGGTCAGGCTTGAAGACCTTGCCCACTGCTGTTTTTGGCAGCTCTCCCAGAATTTCGATGTACTTCGGTTGCGCGGCACGTTCATGAATATGTTCGGCGGCATAGCTCATCAGGGTGTCGATCGTTGTGGAGGCATCGCGGTTCAATTCAACATAGGCGCAAGGCAATTCGCCGGCGTGTGCGTCAGGCTGGCCGATTGCGCCCACAAAGGCCACCGCAGGGTGGCCCATCAATGCTTCTTCGATCGTCGCGGGATCAATGTTGTGACCGCCGCGGATGATAAGGTCCTTGGCCCGCCCGGTGATGTAAAGATATCCGTCTACGTCGATCCGACCAAGATCGCCGGTCCGCAAATGCGTGCCATTGGCAAAAAGACCCTGATTTTTCGGTGCCTCGGTGTAAGTGTGCCCTGCAAAAACTCCGGGGCTGGATACACAAATCTCGCCCACTTCATCCAACGCGCATTCACGTTCACCGTTCGCATCGGACGTCAGGATTTTGACGTCGGTATAGGGGAACGGCAGCCCGACAGAGCCGATTTTCTTGTTTCCATTCGGCGGGTTGACCGACACCAGACAGGTGCATTCTGTCAAACCGTATCCTTCGACGATCTGCACGCCCGTTGCATTTTCAAAGCGTTTGAAAAGCTCTAGCGGTAGGGGGGAAGAACCTGAAAACGCGCCGCGAAGGGTGCTGATATCTGCATCTACAGGCCGCTGCATCAGCGCCGACAGCGCGGTGGGCACGGTCACAAGGTAGGTCGATTTCCACTGTGCAATCAGTTTCCAAAGATTGTCGAACACGCCCTCTCCCCGGTAGCCTTGCGGGGTTGGAAACACCACATGCGCGCCAGAGGCAATCATCGACATCAATATCGGATAGACGGCAAAGACGTGGAACAACGGCAGCGGGCACATCACGACGTCGTTCTTGGTGAATAACAACTGCGCGCCCAGCCAACCGTTATAGACCATACCGCTGACGCGATGTTGTGCGACCTTTGGCATGCCTGTGGTCCCACCTGTGTGGAAATAGGCGGCAACTCTGTCCGTGGTGACATCATCAAAGGTCAACTTGTCACTGGGTTGACGGGCCATTTCGGTTTGAAAGTTCAACACCTGTGCTGCGTGTGAAACCGGATTTTTAGGGCGCACCAACGGCACAATAACCCGCTTTAGCCCGCCCAGGTATCGCACCAAATCGACCTCTAGCACGGTCTGAACCCCCGGCGCTTGTTTGACCGCCTCAGCGACCTTTTGCGGCAAATCGGTCTTTGGGAAAGCCTTTAGCGTGACCACAACCTTGGCTTTGGTTTCACGCAAGATCGCGCTGATCTGACTTGCCTCCAATAAAGGATTGACCGGGCTTACGATGCCCGCCACAGCGCCGCCCAAAAGGGTTACAATCGTCTCCATCGAATTCGGCAAGATATAGGCCACAACATCCGTTTCACCTATCCCAAGGCTGCGAAACAGGTTCGCGGCCTGAGTGACTTGGCAATGCAAGTCATGCCAGGTCAGGGTTTCGAATTTGGACCCGGGCGTCGACAGCAATTGAAAACTCGTCGCGGGGCGCGCACCATGTGCGTCACGGGCTCGGCTAAGGTATTCAAACATAGACCGGGCAAGTCCACGTTGATCTATCGTCATCTCTGCAGTCAAAGTCGTTAAGTCCGTGCGTGACGTGAACGATCCCATGGCATTCCTCCCCTGATCCCCCCGGTTCCGAGGAGTGTTTTTTACCAACAAGATGGGCAGGTTTGCAGCGTTTGCCAAGCAAAAGCTGGGAAAAGACGCAACGTAAAACCACAACGCGTTTCTTCGTTGGGGGTGCGTCAGTGACCGTCGGTAAACTGGAGTCGCGCCAGCCGGGCGTACAGGCCCCCTTCGGCAACCAAAGCGTCATGCGTGCCAATGGCCACGATCTGGCCTTGGTCCAGAACCACAATCCGGTCGGCACGTTTGACGGTCGCCAATCGGTGCGCAACCACCAAAACCGTTCGCCCTTTGGCCAAACGGTCCACCGCGCGCTGCACGGCCTGTTCAGATTCTGCGTCAAGAGCAGAGGTTGCTTCGTCCAGCAACAGCACCTTGGCGTTGCGCAAAATTGCACGCGCAATAGCGATGCGTTGCTTTTGGCCGCCCGACAACATGACGCCGCGCTCTCCCAGATAGCTGTCATAGCCTTGGGGCAAGGCCGCGATAAAGTCATGCGCCGCGGCGGCTTCGGCGGCGGCTTCGACCTCTGGATCTGTCGCATCTGGTCTGCCAAAGCGTATGTTTTCACGCGCAGAGGTGGCGAAAATCACCGGATCTTGTGGGACCATCGCCATAACGGACCGGAAGTCCTGACGATCCATCGCGCGCAGATCCACACCGTCAAGACGGATCGCCCCAGATTGCGGGTCATAAAACCGCATCAGCAACTGCAAAATCGTCGACTTTCCGGCACCCGACGGACCGACCAGCGCCACCGTCTCGCCCGGGGCGACCACCAGTGACATTTGATCAAGGGCCGCCGTCTCGGGCCGGGCCGGGTAGTTAAAGCTGACGTTATCAAAGCTAATCTCACCCCGGACGGGCCGTGGCAGCGCCACAGGATGGGCCGGGTCTGCCACTGGATCATCGGCTTGCAGCATTTCGACCAGACGCTCTGTCGCCCCTGCCGCGCGCTGCAACTCTCCCCAGATTTCCGACAGGGCCCCGACGGCCCCCGCCACCATGACCGCGTAGATCAGGAATTGTACCAATTCACCCGCGGTCATTGCGCCGTCGCGCACATCGCGAGCGCCCATCCATAAAACGCAAACCACGCCCGCAAAGACCAAGAAGATGACAATGATCGTCATCAGCGACCGCGTCCCGATACGCGTGATGGCAGAGTCAAAGGATTTCTCGGTAACGGCGGCAAATTCGCCTTTGGTGATCGTTTCATGCGTAAAAGATTGCACGGTCTGTACGGCGCCTAACGCCTCTGACGCCTTGCCGGATGAATTCGCGATCCAATCCTGATTTTCGCGGCTTAAGACCCGTAAACGCCGCCCCAAAACCACGATGGGAACGATGATCGCAGGAACCACCAACAACACCATTGCGGTCAGCTTGGCAGAGGTCAGCGCAAGTAAAACCAGCCCTCCCAGCAACATCAACACATTGCGCAGCGCGACCGACACGGATGATCCGATCACTGACAAGATCAATGTCGTGTCCGTGGTGATCCTGCTTAACACTTCACCCGTAAGGATTTTCTCAAAATAAGCCGGGCTCATGCTCATCACTCGGTCAAACAGGGCCTTGCGGATGTCTGCCACGACGCGTTCGCCCAAGCGGGTGACAAAGTAGTACCGAACCCCGGTCCCAAAGGCCAAAAGTGCCGCAACGCCCAAGGATGCGCCGAAATACTTGTCCAGCAATGACAGGTCGTTGGTGCCGAACCCATCGACGACCCGGCGCACAGCCATCGGCAAGATCAGCGACACCGCCGCTGTCAGAACCAACGCGACCCCGGCAAGCCCCACCATGCGACCATAAGGACGGATAAAGGGCCAGAGCGCCGCCAGCGCGCCCACACGTTTCGACGCTGCCCGCTCCTGCACCACTTCAGTCATCGTATTTACCCATTTCCATTGACCTGTCGCATCTATGCCTTTGGCACCTGTCGTGCAAGGCTGCACTGGCACCTGGGGCAGAGATCGTACGGCATGCGCGTCGATATGCACTTCCCCCCCTTTTGTTTGTGTGGCCCACATGGCACCGTGCCGCAAAATTTCGGACCAACAATTTTTGGGGCGCAAACGTCAATGACCAAGACTTTCTATGCTTCTGACGGCGCAAAACTCGCCTACCGCGACGAGGGGACCGGGACACCTTTGTTGTGCCTTGCGGGTCTGACGCGCAACATGGGTGATTTTGACTATCTCGCCCCGCATTTGCCCCCTGTGCGGTTGATCAGGATGGATTACCGAGGGCGCGGTCAAAGTCAGTGGACTGGGGCCACCGATTATACAGTGCCACAAGAGGCCAAAGATGCACTGGACCTTATGGACCATCTTGGCATTGAAAAGGCAGCAGTCCTTGGCACATCTCGGGGGGGTCTGATCGGATTGTTGTTGGCCTTGCTTGCCAAAAGCCGGCTGCTTGGTTTGTGTCTGAATGATGTGGGACCGCAGATCAACCGGGCGGGGTTAGAGCG
>JAAFIJ010000012.1:19156-19910 GCA_013298675.1 Rhodobacterales bacterium
CTATGTCGGGCGGAACCCTGCGGCCAAAACCCATCAAGAGTTGGCATTGCGGTTGCCCGGTTTGATGACCGGTTTTGCGAATGTGCCGAACAGCCGGTGGCTGGCGGAAGCAAGGCTGCATTACACTGAAACAGAAAACGGGCTGCGTGTTACCTATGACCCCACCCTGCGTGAGGCTTTTCTGGCGGCGTTTCAGGGCCCAGAGGTTGATCTTTGGCCGTTGTTTGACGCCGCAGCAGGCCTTCCGCTTGCGCTGATCCGGGGCGAAAACTCTGATCTGTTGTCACCTGAAACCACTGCAGAAATGCGCGCGCGTCGTCCCGACATGCTGTTTGCCCAAGTTCCTGACCGCGCCCATATCCCCTTTCTGGACGAGCCGGAAAGTGTGGCCGTGATCACAGCGTTTTTGCAAAGGCTGCCGCAATGATTACCTTTGCCGAGATAGAGGCCGCAGCGGCGCGACTTGCGGGGCATGTGCGTGTCACGCAGTTGTTGAATGCGCCCTTACTGGACCGGATTGCTGGGCGGCGGGTGGTTGTGAAGGCGGAATGCCTGCAATGGACGGGCAGTTTCAAATTTCGCGGCGGTTGGTCTGCAGTGTCGGCGCTGTCCGCCCAAGCGCTGCGAAAAGGGGTGCTTGCCTATTCGTCCGGCAACCATGCCCAAGGCGTGGCCCTTGCCGCCGCCCGACACAACGCGCCTTGCGTCATATTGATGCCCGCAGATGCGCCCCGCGTGAAAATTGACAACACCC
>JAAFIJ010000118.1 GCA_013298675.1 Rhodobacterales bacterium
ATCACGGTTCTGATTTTGGTCTACACGACTTCCCTCTTTGTTGGCGCAATTGACAAAGGTCGGAGGGATCGGATGCGCTTTGAACTGGCCCTGCGTGAAGAAACTGAGGCGCTGGAAGAGTCCCGACTTACACTCGCCCAAGAAGCCAAACGCGCCGAACGGTTGGCACTTGTGGCCAAACACGCCAATGATTCGGTCGTGTTTGCCGGCCCGTCAGGCCGCATTGAATGGGTCAATGACGCCTTTACCCAGACGATGGGCTATTCTTTGCACGAGGTCGTGGGCAAGTTTCCCGGTGAGGTCTTGGATTCCCCAGATACCTCGGCTGAAGCACTAAGAACTTTGCTTGATGCCCGTAAGAGCTTGACCCCCTGCCGCATCGTTTTGCAAAATCTAACCAAGTCTGGTCAGCTGGTCTGGATCGAAATTTCAATGGTTCCAGTCCTTAACCCGGACGGGACCCCCGATGTTTTCATCGCCATTGAACGTGATGTGACCCAGGCGATTGCGCATGAAAAAGAACTGGCCTTGGCCAAGCAAGAAGCCGTTGCCGCAGCGAACGCCAAAGCCCAATTCCTTGCAACCATGAGCCACGAACTGCGCACCCCTCTCAACGGTGTGATTGGTGTGGCTGAATTGCTGCAAGAAACGGGTATGGACAGCTACCAAGCCGATTTGACCAAAACCATCATCGCTTCGGGGCAAGCACTGCTGACGGTGATCAATGACGTTCTGGATCTGTCCAAGCTTCAGGCCGACAAAATGGATTTGCACATTGAACGCATGACCATGTCTGACCTCATATCGAACGCGATAGAGCTTGTGCGCCCCACGGCCCGAAAGAAAGGGATCGGGCTGATTTGGTCCGCGAATTTTGAAACCCTCGAGCATATGGCAGATAGCGGGCGGGTGCGGCAAATATTGCTCAATCTGTTAGGCAACGCCGTCAAATTCACCGATACGGGACAAGTTGAAGCGACGCTTTCGATCAGTAAAGATGGGGAAAGCTCTGACCAGATTGAAATCGCTGTCCGCGACTCTGGCATCGGCATTTCTGCTGATCGTATCGACCAAGTCTTTGAATCCTTTGCGCAGGCAGACAGTTCAATTGCACAAAAATTTGGTGGCACGGGACTGGGTCTGACCATATCCCAGCTTTTGGCAAAGCAAATGGGGGGAGAAATCCAAGTCAGTTCAACCTTGGGTGTCGGGTCCGTGTTCACTCTGAAACTGTCGTTGCCACGGGCGACCGGCATTGACGAGGTCGTTGCGAAAGCCAAGCGCATTGCCCCGCAAACCACGCTTCACGTTCTGATCGCCGAAGACAACCGCGTCAATATGATGATTACCCGCAAGATTCTTGAACGAAGTGTCGGTCGCCTTTCCGAAGCAACAACGGGTCTTGAGGCTATAGAGCAGTATTTGGCGGATCGCCCCGATTTGATCCTGATGGATGTCTCAATGCCTGAAATGGACGGCCAAACCGCCACGCGTGAGATCAGAAAGCTTGAAGCCGCCAATGGATGGCCGCGCTGCACGATTGCTGCCCTGACGGCCCACGCACAACAGGAAGAAGCAGACAAGTGTTTTGAGGCCGGCATGGATGCCGTTTTGACAAAGCCTTTGGTGCGCGACGATATTTATGATCTTTTGGAACGCCTCGCCGCCCAATGATGGTTTTGACCTTTCCCCCCACAATGACGTAAAGATGGTTCGAAACGGAGAACCAACATGGTCGACATTGCCTCTCGGGTCCACAACCACAACTGGAAGATCGACCCGATTGTACGGTCTTTGATCGACACAGATTTTTACAAACTGCTGATGTGTCAGTCTATTTTCCGCAACAAACCCGATACCAACGTGGTCTTTTCGGTGATCAACCGAAGCAAGAACGTCCGCCTTGCCGACATCATCGACGAAGGAGAGTTGCGCGAACAACTGGATCATGTCCGCTCTCTTAGCCTGACGCGCGGCGAATCCACGTGGCTGCGCGGCAATACCTTTTACGGCAAACGCCAGATGTTCAGGTCCGATTTCATGGAATGGTTCGAAGGAATGCGCCTGCCGGCCTATCACTTGGAAAAACGCGACGGACAGTACGAACTGACGTTTGAGGGCAAATGGCCAGAGGTGATGCTGTGGGAAATTCCAGCCCTGACTGTGATCATGGAACTGCGCAGCCGGGCGATTTTGGGAAAGCTGGGCAAGTTTGAACTTCAGGTGCTTTATGCCCGCGCGATGACGCGCGTGTGGGAAAAGATTGAACGCTTGCGCGCCATTGATGGGTTGCGGATTGCCGATTTTGGCACAAGGCGCCGACATTCCTTCCTTTGGCAGGACTGGTGCGTGCAAGCCATGCACGAAGGGTTGGGGTCAAAATTCACCGGCACATCAAATTGCCGCATCGCGATGCGCCGCGATATTGAGGCGATCGGCACCAACGCGCATGAATTGCCGATGGTCTATTCGGCCTTGGCCAACACTGATGCAGAACTGGCGCAAGCGCCCTATCAGGTGCTTGAGGACTGGCAAGAAGAACATGACGGCAACCTGCGGATCATGCTGCCTGACACCTATGGCACCGTGGGTTTCTTGAAAAACGCGCCCAACTGGCTGGCGTCATGGACCGGCATTCGCATTGACAGCGGCGATCCTGCGACGGGCGCGGAAACGGCCATACGCTGGTGGAAAGAGCGTGGCGAAGACCCGCTGAACAAGCTGGTCATTTTCTCCGACGGCTTGGATGTCGAACAGATCGAAACCCTTGGCCGCCAATTCGCGGGCCGGGTCAGGGTTTCCTTCGGCTGGGGTACCATGTTGACCAATGATTTTCGCGATTTGGTCCCCGGTGATGGCCTCGCGCCCTTCAGCATTGTGTGTAAGGCCTTGTCGGCGAATGGGCGCCCAACCGTCAAATTGTCGGACAATCCGGCCAAGGCCATGGGTCCAGCCGCAGAAATCGCGCGGTACAAGCGGGTCTTTGGTGTGGGCGATCAAGCATCTATCGCCGTCAAAGTCTGATGCTCTCGGACAGCTCAGCCCAAAAGACGCGTCGCCAACATCACCGCGCGTGAGATGTGACGTTGATGGGTTGGATCCTGCGGCAGGAGTCTGGGCATTGTCCAGCCAACCGACGCACAGGTGCGCGCCAAGGTGAACAACTCCACCAATTCGACCGAAGCTGCACGCGTTTCGCTGTACCCTTTGATAAGGGCGTCTAGGATCTGAGCATAGGCCGGTTCATACAGGTTTTGCGACATGACCGTGCCCAAGTCATAAAGGCGAAAGCCGATCCCGCTGTCATCAAAGTCAATCAGCGACAACTTTGTCCCGTTCACCAAAATGTTTTCACGCAAGACATCCGCATGAATCGGGCCAACATCGGCCCCGTTGGCGGCAAGCTCTGTCAAGCGCAGCCGCAAATGGGCACGCGCGCGTACCAAAACCTGTGTTTGGGCCGGTGACGCAGCGGGGTGTTCCCAGAAGCGGCCCCAAAAGGGCGCATCGCCCACCAGTCCTTCAATGCCCCATGCTGGACGGGTAAAGCCAGCGGGCAGCAACAACCTGTCAGTCGCGTCGTGAAACGCGCCCACCAAACGGCCCAGCGCACGGTGTTGCTCCAGCAGCTGCGGCAAGGGTTGGGCAAAGGGAACACCCGCCTCGCCCAAGGCATCACCCTCTACCCAATCGATCACCGACGCAGTGCGCCCGCTGGACAGTTTTACCAACAATGACCCATCACGCGACGGCAATGCGGCGGGCACAGCAACACCTTGGCCTGCCAACGCGGCGCACCACCATAGTTCGGACTGAATGGCAGCATCGTCCTGATACCCCTGTCGGTGTAACCGTAACGCTGCGCGCGCCCCAGGAATCGCAATTTCAAAAACCGCATTCTCGCGGTTGCGGATCAACCGAACGGGCGCGCCATTCCAATGGGATGCGGCCTCAACTGCCTGTTCTTCAACGGTGGGACCAGCGGCTGACATCAAGACACCGGCGTTTCACGCAACACCCGCGTCAAGGTATCGGCCAGGCGATCTGCGTCTTCTATCGAGAACGGCATGGGTGGGCGGATTTTCAAGATGTTTTGGGCCCGCCCGATCCGGTTGAGAATAAAGCCAGCCTCGACCATCCGCTCCACCAGATCAGCGGTGAACTGCGTTGCGGGCGTCGTGCCATCAGTGGTGAATTCCGCACCGAAAAACATGCCGTTCGCGCGCGTGTCAGTCAAAAGCGGATGGGAAAGCGCCGCCAGACGGGTGCCCAGATGGTGCGATACCCGGGCCGCGTTGTCTTGCAATCCCTCATCGCGGATCACATCCAGAACCGCCAGAGCAGCGGCTGCGGAAACCGGATTGCCGCCAAAGGTGTTGAAATAGCTGAACGCGTTGCGAAATGCGGCCATAACATCGGGCCGCGTGGCCACCGCCCCCACCGGGTGCCCATTGGCCATCGGCTTGCCCATGGTGACGATATCGGGCGCAAAGCCTAGCTTGTCATGCCCCCAGAAATGGCTGCCTGCACGGCCAAATCCCGGCTGAACCTCATCCGCGATGATCACGCCTCTGGCCTGTCGGATCACCCGCGCGGCTGCATCCAAATATCCAGTTGGCAGGGTGGGAAGCCCCTCGTTTGCGAACATCGGACACAGCAGAATGCCCGAGAGCCCAAACCCCGCGCGGCCAAGATCGGCAATCGCCTCGGCAATGTGACCCGCAAAGGCGGCGCCTGTCGGATCAGCGGCTCGCAGACTGTCAGGGGCGGGCACAAGCCGGATGTTCGGCCAACGCCCCCCAATGGGCGGCTTGCGCGTGGACAGTTGCGACACCGCCATCGTGTTGCCGTGATAGGTCGCATCAGTGGCGATCAACCCGGTCTGCCCGGTGACCGCCTGCGCCATGCGGATCGCAATGTCATTCGCCTCGGACCCGGTGCACACCATAATCCCTTGCGAAATCCCATGCGAAAATGTCGCCATCAACCGGTCGAGATAGTCGAGCACGTTGTCATGCAAATACCGTGTATGGGTGTTCAGCACCGCCGCCTGCGATGCGATCGCCGCGACAACGCGCGGATGACAATGCCCGACATGGGCCACGTTATTATAGCAATCCAGATACCGCTTGCCCTGCGCATCCCACAGCCAGACGCCTTGGCCGCGTACGATATGAACAGGTGATTTGTAAAATGTCGGAATGTTCGGGCCCATCAGCCGAGCGCGCCGTTCAAGCTGCGTT
Source organism: Rhodobacterales bacterium (assembly GCA_013298675.1). Lineage (GTDB taxonomy): Bacteria > Pseudomonadota > Alphaproteobacteria > Rhodobacterales > Rhodobacteraceae > JAAFU01. The sequence goes on from JAAFIJ010000118.1 coordinate 5,244, forward strand.
TCCATCACTCTTCATCTCCGACTTTGCCGCGCATCGCTTTCACTTCACCACGCTGAACCTTGGCGGCCACCCGGCGCAATTGACTGCCATAAGTGGGCTTTGTCGCGATCCGCCGCTTGGGGGCGATCAGCGCTGCTCGGATCATCTCGACCAGCCGCTCTGCCGCCAATTCCCGGTTGCGGGCCTGACTGCGCGTCTCGTCGGCCTGAATGATGATCGCGCCTTCCAGCGTCCATCGCCGCCCGGCCAGTTTTTTCAGTCTTGCCTTCACGGAAGCCGTCAGATGGGGCGAACGCTCTGCCTCAAACCGCAGCTCGACGGCCGTGGACACCTTATTCACGTTTTGCCCACCCGGCCCCGAGGACCGCACAAAGCTTTCGCTCAGCTCCCAATCAGCGATACTGATCTGATCATTAATAGTTAGCATGTTAAATACTTATCACGGTTGTTCGAAAAGAGAAAGGGTCACCGGTGTACGGTGACCCTTTCCGAGATCTAAGGAGATGGGCCAGTTAGAGGACTAACCCAATCACAGGTATGTAATTCTAAGGGGTTGCCCTTAGAAAACACCCCCCATGACTGTCCCGACACGTCTCTCCAACATCACTCTAGACACTGGATCACCTCCTTTCAAATGGGTTTCGATAATCACAAGGTGCCACAGATTTTGTGTTTGTCAAAAGGTTTTACACCAAACGATTCGCATATTTTGCGATTGCCAATCGAAATGGCATCAGTGCCAAAACATCGACCAAAACCTTGACGCACCAATCTGCGACGCCCAAGGAAACCCAGAACGGCACCTGAGGGCCAAAACCCAGCAGCGAAACAGAGGCGGTCGCCCAAGACACGTCATTTGCGGGCTCTATCCAGACAAACATCGCCGAAAACGCGAGTGTAAAGAAAATCGCGGTGTCAGCCGTTGACCCCAGTAAGGTGGACAAGAAAGGCGCGCGCCACCACGCCGCTTGTCGCAGCCGATCAAAGATCACGATGTCCAGCAATTGACCGATCAGAAAGGCAAGCCCTGAACCAATTGCCACCCGCAAGGTGACCAAAGGGCCAAACTCACCCTGAATTTGGGTGCCTATGACCGAACAGATAAGCCCCGCACCAAACCCGAACAGCACCACGCGCCGCGCCGCAGCGACACCGTAGAACCGATTGACGAGGTCAGAGACCAGAAACGCGAGAGGATAGGTAAATGCGCCCCACGTCAGCCATTGGCCAATCGGGAACTGCACAAGGATGTTAGAGGCCACAACGATAATGGCCATGGCAAGAATGCCAGGCAGAAGTTTGTTCATGATGTTATTCCGTTTTTTACAAGGTCGCGGAGACTTGGTTCGCAAAGCAGACTTGGCCCACAAGGGACACATGACCCACAGGATTGAGGGACGCGCGGATTTAGGCAATCCGTCAGATGAAGTCAATCTGGCAAAACATACTCATCAAGTTGCGTCGAAAAGAGGGCGTTGAAATTGTCGTCCGCCATCATGGTCGCAACCAACCTGCCCGCCGGATTGCGCCACACCGACAGCGCTTCAAGATTTTCATGCGTCCCTATCGCGGTGGTAAACAGCGTCACCTCGTTCACAAACCCCTGGTCTGTCAGATCAAATCGCCGCAACCGGGACGAAAATGCCGGAAAACCGTAGTACAGTCGCTCTAACAGGTAGAACCGGCCATCGGGGCCAAAATCGGCAGAAACCGCCAAGTAGCCTCCCCGCCGTGGCAAACTCAACTCATGGTCCCAATCGGTGCCGTCAAACCGAAACACCGGGAATTCAGCTCCAAACCCAGCAGGCGCCTCGGGCACCGTGTAAATCACACCCGCACGGTCTATGGCCAAAGACTCTAGCGATCGGTTGTTCATATAATCCGCAAACTCTGGTGGGGATGGCAACTTGACGGGAAAGTCATCAATCGTCGGAAAAGCGGCGATCAGCGCATAAAGCTCATATGAGACATAGATCGTGCCGTCTGGACCAACGGCAACGCCTTCGGTGTCTTTGTGGCTAAGATATAGACTGCCCCGAAACGTCTTCAGCTGTTTCATCGGTTCAAAAGAGGCCGACTCCACCCGTCCTGAAACGTCGCGCGTGATCACGCCATGCGTGTAACTTCCGTTGTCACTAATGGCCAATAAGCGCGATCCATCGTCGGAAATGTCGATGGCCGAAATACCCCCGAACAACGGGTCGTCAGATTCGAGGATCGTTTCACTTAACAACCCCAAAGGGGTTTCGGGCGGGACACTGCTTTGGATGCTGACCAGAGACAGAATGCCCGCCGCTATTCCGATGATAGTACTTTTGCGCATTGGCGGGGTAAATCGGCCAAGGTGTAATCCCGGGCGCCCTTTTGTTTCTTTGGTGGTTTTT
>JAAFIJ010000121.1 GCA_013298675.1 Rhodobacterales bacterium
CAATGCAGCAGTCCGACAGCGTTTTGCTCGTCATCATCGGACCGGAAAGAGTTGGAACACACCATCTCGGCAAAATTGCCAGTGCGGTGTGCAAAGGTGCCGACGGCTGGGCGCATTTCGTGAATGACGACTCTGACGCCCAACTGGGCTGCTTGCCATGCCGCTTCTGATCCGGCCATGCCGCCGCCGATAATATGTAGAGTTTTTTCCATACCAGCGATCTAGGCAGTTTCGCAGGTTTTGGGAAGGGGCCAGCATGGTGCGAGCCCCTTCTTTGACATCAGTTTTTGTCGATGGCCATCGTGCCCGCGCCAAATGCGAACACATAGAGCAGGCCGCCCGCGATCGCGAAGTTCTTGAACGCCATCGTCATCTGCATTTGGTCAGCGGGTTGGAAGTGGTAAAGCAAGGCCGTTACGATACAAAACCCAGCGCCCAGAAGGGCCAAGATCCGCGCCTGATATCCGATGATCAGACCAGCACCCAGCACGATTTCAAAGATGATTGAAGGCCAAGCAAGGAAAGCAGGCAGACCGCCAGAGGCCAGATAGCCAGCAAAGCCAGCGACGTCGGACAGCTTTCCCGCACCCGCGATGAGGAACAACAGCCCCAAAAGGACCCGACCCAGAAGTGGTGCATATTTGGTGACATTCTGCTTAGTTTTATCCTGTTCATTTTCCCATGCCCGATCTCTGAAAAGTACGCCGGGCCGAGCGCAACGATAGCGGGTTTGTTCTGTTGAGAATATGCCAGATAGCGCAAACGTGATGTGCGCATTCGCACAGAAGAAACGACCGCTTAGGGATTAAACAATTTGAACAGCGCGTTCCTTTGGGCCGCAACAAAGCCCGCTTGGTCGGTGCCGTCAAAATACCCTAACTGCATCGCTTTTTCGAAAAACCCCAAAGCAGGCATATTGTTAGACAGACGCGCTGTACATACTGCCGCCCGAAAGGGGCGGTCGTTTGCGGCGTCTTCGTCCATCATCTGTTCCAACATTGCGGTCAACTCACCTATCGACCCGGGACTGGGCAGGTTCAGCGCGCGCGCAAGGTCACCATAGGGAATGGTCTGATTCTGCGCGGCCAGCAAGGCCAGCCGCGCCGAAAGTTCACTCATCCGTCTGTTCGGCGACACGTGCGACAGAGACGACTTCCTCGTCGCCGCCAGTGTTGAACACCTTAACCCCACCCGCCGACCGCGACCGGAACGAAATCTGGTCAACCGGCACCCGGATGGATTGCCCGGTAGAGGTGGCAAGCATAATCTGATCCGACAAATCGACCTTGAAAGAGGCGACCAACGGCCCGCCACGCATCGCACCGTCCATCGCCTTAACCCCCATGCCGCCGCGTCCACGCACCGGATAATCATGGCTGGAGCTAAGTTTCCCAGACCCAGAGGAGGTGATGGTCAAGATCAGATCTTCGCACGCCGACATTTCAGCATAGCGTTCGGTCGATAGCTGACCTGTTGGCGCTGCTTCTTCGTCATCGTCGGTCTCTGCATCATCTTCAACCGCACCCGCCACCAAACGACGCTGCTTTAGGTAGGCTGCGCGCTCATCAGGACCGGCTTCAAAGTGACGAATGATCGACATCGACACAACCTTGTCGCCTGCGCCCACACGAATGCCGCGCACGCCGGTTGAGCCACGAGACTTGAACACCCGAATTTCGGTGGTGGGGAAGCGGATGGCACGGCCAAGGGCGGTCACCAACATGATGTCGTCGTTTTCATCCGCAATGGCTGCATTCACCAAGAACACACCTTCAGGCAGGTTCATCGCGATTTTGCCGTTGCGTTTGACGTTTACAAAATCCGACAGATCGTTTTGACGCACATCGCCGTCAGAGGTGGCGAACACGATCTGCAGGTTATCCCATTCTTCCTCTGGCGCATCGACCGGCATCAAGGCCGCGATGCTAACCCCTTGATCAATTGGCAAGATATTGACCATCGCTTTGCCCTTGGCGGTACGACCGGCCAGCGGGAGACGCCATGTTTTCAGCTTATACACCATGCCATCAGTGGTAAAGAACAGCAGGTTTGTGTGGGTATTGGCCACAAAAAGCGTGGTCACAACATCATCTTCTTTGGTCGCCATCGACGACAGACCCTTGCCGCCACGGTTCTGACTGCGGAACTCGATCAGCGGGGTGCGCTTGATATAACCACCCGAAGTGATGGTCACGACCATATCCTCGCGCTCGATCAGATCTTCGTCTTCCATATCGCCAGCCCAGTCGACGATTTCGGTCCGACGCGGCACCGCGAACAGGGCGCGTACTTCGCGCAGCTCATCCGAAATGATCGCCATGATCCGATCGCGAGAGCCCAAAATCTCTAGGTAGTCTTTGATTTTTGACGCAAGTTCTTGCAGCTCGTCGGTGATTTCCTTGACACCCATCGCGGTCAGGCGCTGCAGACGCAGTTCCAAAATGGCGCGGGCCTGAATTTCCGACAGGTTATAGGTGCCGTCGTCATTCACCGGATGGGTCGGATCGTCAATCAGCTTGATATAGGGAATGATCTCGCCCGCGGGCCAGCGCCGGGTCATCAAACGTTCGCGCGCCTCGGCCGGATCGGCAGAGCTGCGGATCGTGGCCACCACTTCGTCTACGTTCGACACGGCCACAGCCAAACCGCACAGGATATGGCTGCGTTCGCGCGCTTTGCGCAGTTCAAACGCGGTGCGACGGGCGACAACTTCTTCACGGAAGGTGATGAAATAGCGCAGGAAATCTTGCAGGGTCAGCTGTTCAGGGCGACCTCCGTTCAGCGCCAACATGTTGCAGCCAAAGTGGGTCTGCATGGGCGAGAAACGATAGAGTTGGTTCAAAACAACATCTGCCGTCGCATCGCGTTTCAACTCGATTACAACACGCACGCCGATACGGTCGGACTCGTCTTGGATATGTGCGATGCCTTCGACCCGCTTTTCGCGGACCAATTCGGCGATCTTTTCGATCATTGACGCCTTGTTCACCTGATAGGGAATTTCGTCGACAATAATGGCAAAGCGGTCCTTGCGGATTTCCTCTACTCGGGTTTTGGCACGAATGATGACAGAGCCGCGCCCCTCAAAATAGGCTTTGCGCGCGCCAGCACGGCCAAGGATCGTTGCCCCTGTCGGAAAATCGGGGGCAGGGATGATCTCCATCAACGCTTCCATGCTGATGTCGGGGTTTTCGATCATCGCAAGAGTGCCGTCGATCACTTCGCCAAGGTTGTGTGGCGGAATGTTCGTGGCCATACCCACAGCAATACCGCCCGCACCGTTGACCAGCATATTCGGGAAGCGCGCAGGCAGAACCGTGGGTTCACGGTCTTTGCCATCATAGTTATCTTGAAATTCAACCGTGTCTTTTTCGATATCGGCCAACAGAAAGGCCGCGGCCTTGTCCATTCGCACTTCGGTATAGCGCATTGCCGCAGCACTATCGCCGTCCATAGAGCCAAAGTTGCCTTGACCATCCAAAAGCCGCAGCGACATCGAGAACGGCTGCGCCATCCGCACCAAGGCGTCATAGATCGCAGAGTCGCCGTGGGGGTGGTATTTACCCATCGTATCGCCGACCGGGCGCGCCGATTTACGGTAGGGCTTTTCATGGTTGTTTCCGCTTTCGTGCATCGCAAAAAGGATGCGGCGGTGAACCGGTTTCAACCCGTCGCGCAGGTCTGGAATGGCGCGCGAAACGATCACGCTCATCGCGTAATCAAGGTACGAGGTTTTCATTTCCGTGACGATGTCGATTTGCGGGCCGGAATGGGTCGGCTTCATCGGAATTTCGTCTGAAATATCAGTATCTTCTGGGGTATCGGTCACGTAGGGCGCCTTCCAGTGGGGAGTGCTAGATATAGTTGCCTATATCCTACACTATCCAAGCTGTAGGGTGCAATGGGCCCCGGTGGGTCTGGGCTGTGCGGAGGCAAATTGGCACGAATATCACCCGTTTTGACCCGCTGCTTTTATCCCTGTGAACGCAGCAGCATCCCGAACAAATCGCGCGGATCATCGGGATCGGCAATCATATCGAGAGTGTCAAAAAAGCCGGTCTCCTGCAGTTTTGACCTGACATAACGCAGGGCCGAGAAATCCTCGATCGCAAAGCCAACGGAATCGAACAGAGTGATCTGTTTGGCGTCACGGCGCCCCGTCGCGTGACCCGCAATTACCTGCCAAAGCTCTGTGACAGGATAGTCGGCGTCCAATTGCTGAATTTCACCCTCAATCCGGGTTTGCGGCGGGTATTCGACGAAAATGCCTGAGCGCAAAAGAATGTCGCGGTGCAATTCTGTCTTGCCGGGGCAATCGCCGCCGACCGCGTTGATATGCACGCCTTCGCCGACCATATTGTCGGTTAGGATGGTGGCATAGAGTTTGTCGGCGGTGACCGTCGTGATGATCTGCGCGCCCATGATTGCCTCTTGCGCTGTGGCGCAGGCATGGACCCGCAGACCGCGCCCCGCGAGGTTGGCGCTGCATTTTCGCGTGGCTTCGCTGTCAATGTCGTAAAGGCGAACATCGGTAATTCCGCAGACGGCCTTGAACCCAAGGGCTTGAAATTCAGCCTGCGCGCCGTTGCCGATCAGCGCCATCGTTGTTGCCCCTTTGGGCGCAAGCCACTTTGCGGCCATCGCGCTGGTGGCCGCAGTCCGCAGCGCCGTCAGGATCGTCATTTCCGACAACAGCAGCGGATATCCCGTCGCCACATCGGCCAACAAACCAAAGGCCGTCACGGTTTGCAGGCCCGCTTTGGTGTTGGACGGATGACCGTTGACGTATTTGAACCCGTAAGTTTCACCGTCCGAGGTGGGCATCAATTCGATAACGCCGACATCAGAATGGCTGGCGATGCGCGGGGTTTTGTCAAATTCGCCCCAACGGAGAAAATCGGCTTCTATTTCCTCGACGAGATCGCGCAAAACCCGCTCGATCCCCAAGGCATGCACCAGTTTCATCATATTGGCGACAGATACAAACGGGACATAGGCCTGTTTTGACGGGGACGGAATCATGGGACAACTTTCAAAGAGTGGGCCGCGAAGTCAAATGAATGCCTGCGATCATACAGCGGACAGAACCGCCGGCGTGTTCAATGGTCGGTACGTTCAACGGCACCAGTGGCAACGACTGCCCGATCCGGGCACGGTTGTCGGCGCTTAGACTGTCATAGGCGCATTGCGACAGGGCCAAAAAGCGCCCCTCATGCCCGGAAAGTTCAATCGCATTGCCCGCAAACCCCTCAATTTCGGACAAGGACAGCGCGATCACATCGCGCCCGCCCTCGGCCAACCGGTCGCTGATTTCGGCGCGGCGGGCGGGATTAATGATCATGTCCAATCCAATCATTGCCATGTCGGTCCCGATGCACATCAACACATTGGTATGATACACATCGCGCCCTTGCCGGTCGCGGGCGTCAAAAACCATTGGTTCATAGCCGAAATGCGTGCAAAACCGTTCCAAAGCTATGGGATCCGCCCGGTTTGACCGCACGGTATATGCGATGCGACCGACGTGATCGAGCACCATCGCACCAGTGCCTTCAAGCGACAAACCATCGTTTTCAAGCCCCGAATAGTCGATGACATCCTGAACGCGGTATTGTGTTTTGAGCATCTCAATGACATCTGCGCGGCGTTCGCGGCGCCGGCTTGGTGCGTGCATCGGATAGATTGCCACATGGCCGCCGACATGGGTGGAAAACCAATTGTTGGGAAAGACCGAGTCTGGCGTGTCACGGCTGCCATCATCGTCAAAGACGTGCACCGTCACACCTCGCGTCCGCAACACCGCGACGGCCGTATCAAATTCTGCGCGGGCTTGGTGCGCGGTCGCATCCTGTGCGACATTGATTTGACGTTGGAACGCGTTGTCGGCGGCCGTTTCGGGGTTGGGATGAAACCGGTGTGGACGAATCATCACCACCGCATCAGGCGCTTGCAGCAAGTTGCGGCGATGCTGCATCAAAAGCTCCGTGTCGGGCGGTCAAAGACTTTGCGACCCATCAAGCTGCCGACAAGATCGACCATCAGTTTAGCCGTGCGCCCACGCTCGTCCAGAAATGGGTTCAACTCTACAAGGTCGAGCGAGGTGACAAGACCGCTTTCATGCAACAGTTCCATCACCAGATGTGCTTCACGGAATGTGGTGCCGCCCGGTACCGTTGTACCAACAGCGGGCGCGATCGACGGGTCAAGGAAATCGACGTCCAAAGACACATGCAACATGCCGCCCGCAGCTTGGACCTTGTTCAAAAAGGCGCGCAAGGGGGCGACGATGCCGTGCTCGTCCAATACCCGCATGTCGTTGATCGCAATGTCGGCTTTCAGCAAGGCCGCATGTTCTGCCGGGTCAACAGAGCGGATACCATACAGGCAAATGTGGTCGGCAGGGATCGGCACGGGGAAGGGAGGGAAGGGGGCAAATCCTTCACGGCCCGCAATATACGCAACCGGTGTGCCATGCAGGTTGCCGCTGGTGGTGGTCATGGGGGTGTGAAAATCTGAATGCGCGTCGAGCCATAGAAGATAGAGGGGGCGACCCTGACGCTTGGCATGGTTCGCCGCACCCGCGACGGACCCAAGAGCCAAAGAGTGATCACCGCCCAAAATCATCGGCATTGCGCCGATCGCCAGGGCGTCCTCGACCTTATCCGCCAACACTTGCGCCCAACCCATCACTTGCGGCAGCGAATGCACGACGGGATTTGGGCAGCTGACGTCTTGCAATTCTGGCAGGGACACATCACCCCAGTCCTGCAACCCGTGGCCCTGTTCGGAAATGGCTGCGGCCAGACCTGCCACTCGGTAGGCGGCAGGCCCCATCACGCAACCGGGGCGGCGCTGACCTTCATCAATCGGGGCGCCAATCAGGACTATTTTGGGCATGAGACACTCCTTGTTTGATCAAATACTCTTTTCATCTTGCGGCGTATCATAGCCACATTTATTACATTATGGTGTAAGAATTATTCAAAACGGCAGTAGGTTTAGGCAATATGGACGATATCGACCAGTCCTTGATCGCAGAGCTGCGTCGCGACGGGCGCGCGGCCCTGTCCGATTTGGCTGAACGCCTTGGACTAAGCCGCGCCACAATTCGCGCGCGGATGGAGCGGTTGACCGCGCGCGGCGATATCGCGGGATTTACAGTCTTGACGCGCAGCGATGTCACGTCTGCACCTGTGCGCGGATTGATGATGATCGGAATTGAAGGGCGGGGCGGTGAAAAAGTCATGGCGCGCCTGTCGGGAATACCGGCGGTGATGGCGGTGCATTCAACCAATGGGAAATGGGATTTGATTGCAGAACTGTCGACGCAAACTTTGCTGGAACTGGATGAAGTTATCCACCGCATCCGCAGCATTGACGGGGTAATGACATCAGAAACCAACCTTTTGCTGTCTTCTCGCAAGGCTGGAAAACGTTAAACCTAGCGGCCCTTGAACCCGGCAATCCGCTTTTCCAAAAAGGCCGCAACGCCTTCACGGAAATCTTCCGAGGCGCCACACTTGCCTTGCAAATGCGCCTCCAGCGACAATTGGGTCATCAAATCATTGCCTGGACTG
>JAAFIJ010000123.1 GCA_013298675.1 Rhodobacterales bacterium
CCTGAAGTTCGACGTTGAACTGATCGCGCCAATCGCCATGGAAGAAAAACTGCGCTTCGCCATCCGCGAAGGCGGCCGCACCGTTGGTGCAGGCGTCGTGTCCAAAATCCACGCGTGATTTTAGGGTGGGGCTCTGTCCCACCACATCATCAAAAGGGCCGCCCCTCATCGGGCGGCCCTTTTCATTCCCGCTTTGCCCAACCCGTCGCCGGCAGACTATCCAGAAACGCCCGTGACTCGGCGCGGATGGTTTGCAACCGTTCGGGTTCCATGGCCCGCAGCGTCTTAAGTGGCATCGCCATTCGCACATTGCCGGAAAATCGCTCGGCGTGGCGGTCGATAAAATTCCAGTACAAATAGTTGAACGGGCAGGCCTTTGGCCCCAGCTTTTCTTTTGGATCATAGGCGCAGCCGCTACAGTAATCCGACATTCGGTTGATGTAGGATCCCGAAGCGGCATAGGGTTTTGACCCAATCCGCCCGCCATCGGCATGCAGCACCATGCCATGTGTGTTGGGCAATTCAACCCAATCAAAGGCATCTATATAGACTGCCAGGTACCATTCTTCGACTTCAGCCGGGGCCAACCCTGCAAGCAACGCAAAGTTGCCCGTTACCATCAGGCGTTGAATATGATGCGCATAGCCCGTACGACGGGTCACCGACACCACCTCGGCCATGCAGCGCATATCGGTTTTGCCGGTCCAATAGAGATCGGGCAACGGGCGGGTGGCCCCTAAAGCGTTGGTCGCGGCATAATCCGGCATCAGGTGCCAGTAAATGCCGCGCACAAATTCGCGCCAACCAAGCACTTGGCGGACAAAGCCCTCGACCGCATTCAACGGTGCTGCCCCCGCATGATAGGCCGCTTCCGCGCGTGCGCACACCTCACGCGGGGTCAGCAGACCAATGTTCAGGGCGGGCGACAGCAGGCTGTGATATAGAAAATCTTCACCCAGCTTCATTGCGTCTTGCGCATCGCCAAACTTTGGCAAGGCGTTGTTGGTGAAATCATCCAGTGTGGCAAGCGCTTGTTCGCGAGTGACGGGCCAGCCAAAGGGTTCCAGATCGCCAAAGGCAAAAGGAAAGCGCGCCGCGACGATCGCCATGACGTCGCGCGTGATCGCATCGGGCACAAAGCGCAGTCGTTGGGGCAGGCGGGCACCCTTTGGCAAAGGCTTGCGGTTATCGACGTCGAAATTCCATTGGCCACCCACTGGCGCGCCGTCTTGCATCAATATCCCGCTGCGACGGCGCATTTCGCGGTAGAAATACTCCATCCGCTCGGCCTTGCGCGCGGTGGCGAGGGCTGCGAATTCGGTCAAGCTGCAAAAGAACCGACGATCTGGCAGCACCGTAACCGGTACACCCAGAATGGCTGGCCAAGCCTCGATCATCGCCCAGACACGCCACTCGCTGGCCTCTGTCACCACCACCGAGGTGGCATTGTGGCGGCCCACAGCGCGCAGAAGTTCGCTGGTAAAGCTATGTGTATTGTTGGGGTCGTCAAGCGGCACATAGTCAACGCGAATCCCTTTGGCACGTAACTCGGAGGCAAAGTGGCGCATTGCGGAGAGGATGAGCACGATTTTTTGCGCGTGATGCGGCACATGTTCAGCCTCATCCGCGACTTCGACCATCACAACCACATCGCCCGGCTGGACATCTGCCAACGACGACACATCATGCGAAAGCTGGTCACCAAGGATCAGGCGCAGACAGGTCATGGGGACTTACCTTTGGCCGGTGCGGCGTTTCGGCAGCGGTCCGAGCAATAGCGTACCTCTTCCCAAACCTTTTCCCACTTTTTGCGCCAAACCATCGGCAACCCGCAACCCATACAGATTTTGCGGGGCAGATCGGCCTTCTTGCGCATTTTGGCCATACGGACTTCCCCTTTGAACCGCGACCCCATAGGCAGAACTTCTGCATCCAAGGCATGTTGTGTCAAAGGCAAACTGCCGTGATTTGCTCTTGGGGACAACGTGGCAAAAAGCCGTGCATTGCTTGAAATAAATGCACAAGAATCAGCTTGTCGAATGCACCCTCGCCCTATAGAGACACGCAGCGCGACTCCGTCAGGAGATTCGCGCTTTATACTATTGAAACAAGCGAACCTATGGGCCGGGTATTCCGCCTCGCCTACGTTCGGAAGGAAGCACTGATGCAAGGTCAAACCATTCGCATTCGGCTGAAAGCCTTCGATTACCGTGTTCTGGATGCCAGCACCGCGGAAATCGTCAGCACTGCCAAGCGTACCGGCGCTACTGTTCGCGGTCCGATCCCGTTGCCAAACAAGATCGAAAAGTTCACCGTTCTGCGCGGTCCGCACATCGACAAAAAGTCGCGTGACCAGTGGGAAATCCGGACGCACAAGCGTCTTCTCGACATCGTTGATCCGACCCCCCAGACCGTTGACGCGCTGATGAAGCTCGACCTCGCCGCTGGCGTGGACGTCGAGATCAAAGTTTAAGGGAGGGCAGACACATGCGCTCTGGCGTTATCGCAAAGAAACTGGGCATGACCCGGTTGTTCATGGAGAACGGCACCCAAGTTCCGGTGACCGTGCTTCAAATGGAAAATCTGCAGGTTGTTGCACAGCGCACAGCCGAGCGTGACGGCTACACAGCCGTTCAGCTTGGTGCGGGCGTGGCCAAGGCCAAGCGGACCACTGCTGCCATGCGCGGCCATTTTGCCAAAGCTCAGGTTGAGCCAAAGCGCAAAATCGCTGAATTCCGCGTGTCACCAGCAAACCTGATCGAAGTTGGTGCTGAAATCACGGCTGATCACTACCTCGAAGGTCAATTCGTTGACATCGCCGGTACGTCGAACGGTAAAGGCTTTCAGGGCGCGATGAAGCGTCACAACTTTGGCGGTCTGCGGGCCTCGCACGGTGTTTCGGTTTCGCACCGTTCGCACGGTTCGACCGGTCAGTGCCAGGATCCAGGCAAGGTTTTCAAAGGCAAGAAAATGGCCGGCCACATGGGCGCCGTACGTTCGACCACGCAGAACCTGCAGGTCATCCGTACTGACGCAGTCCGTGGCCTGTTGATGATCAAAGGCGCAGTTCCCGGAACCAAGGGCGGCTGGGTCACGATCAAAGACGCGGTAAAGAAAGCGGCCCCTGCTGGTCTGCCTCTGCCCGCTGCCATTCGTTCGGCTGCTGTTGCTGCTGTTGCAGCCGTCGAAGGGGGTGAAGCATGAAACTTAATGTGATCAATCTGGACGGCGACAAAGCCGGTTCCATCGATCTTGACGAAGCCCTGTTCGGTCTTGACCCGCGCGCAGACGTTCTGCACCGTGTTGTCCGCTGGCAGCGCGCCCGTTCGCAGGCTGGTACCCACTCGACGCTGACCCGCGCCGAAGTGTCGTACTCGACCAAGAAGATCTATCGCCAAAAAGGCACCGGCGGCGCACGCCACGGTTCCAAGAAAGCGCCAATCTTCCGTCACGGTGGTGTTGTCAAAGGCCCACAGCCACGCAGCCACGCACATGATCTTCCAAAGAAGTTCCGTGCTTTGGGCTTGCGTCATGCTCTGTCAGCCAAGTTTAAGGCCGGCGAGCTGGTGATTTTGGACGTGGCCACCATGGCCGAAGCCAAAACATCGATGCTGGCAAAAGCTGTGGCAGAGCGCGGCTGGAAGCGCGTCCTCATCATCGACGGCGTAAGCGTTGACGCAAACTTTGCGTTGGCTGCCCGCAACATCGAAGGCGTGGATATTCTGCCAACCATGGGCGCGAACGTGTATGACATCCTCAAGCGTGACACCTTGGTGATCACCAAAGCTGGTGTCGAAGCATTGGAGGCTCGTCTGAAATGAGCGCGAAACCCGAACACTACGACATGATCAAAAAGCCAATCATCACCGAAAAGGCCACCTTGGCCTCTGAAGTGGGTGGCTATGTTTTCGAAGTCGCAATGGATTCGACCAAACCCAAAATCAAAGAGGCCGTTGAGGCGATCTTTGGCGTAAAGGTGAAGGCGGTTAACACCACCATCACCAAAGGTAAGGCGAAAAAGTTCCGCGGTCGCGCAGGCGAGCGTAGCGACAAGAAAAAAGCCTATGTGATGCTCGAAGCTGGAAACACCATCGACGTGTCCACGGGCCTCTGATAGAAGGCACCGAATCTCACGGCCCCGGGTTTCCGGGGCCGTGGAATTTTACTACCCCGGGGATCTACGGAGCCCTATAACCTTGGGTCCACAACGCTGGACCCTCTTAGCTGACGGAAGACAGAAAGCATGGCACTTAAGTCGTATAAGCCGACGACGCCTGGCCAACGTGGGTTGGTTCTGATCGACCGTTCGGAGCTGTGGAAAGGCCGTCCGGTCAAATCCCTTACTGAGGGTTTGACCAAGACAGGTGGCCGGAACAACACCGGACGTATCACAATGTGGCACAAAGGTGGGGGCGCCAAGCGTCTTTACCGTGTGGTCGATTTCAAGCGTCGTAAATTTGACATCGCAGCGGTCGTCGAGCGGATCGAATATGATCCGAACCGTACCGCGTTTATCGCACTCGTCCGTTATGCGGATGGCGAACTTTCCTACATCTTGGCGCCACAGCGTCTTGCCATCGGCGATTCGATCATCGCTGGCGCAAAGACCGACGTAAAGCCAGGCAACGCCATGCCATTCTCGGGCATGCCGATTGGTACGATCGTTCACAACGTTGAACTCAAGCCAGGTAAGGGCGGCCAGTTGGCACGCGCTGCTGGCACCTACGCCCAGTTCGTGGGTCGTGATGGTTCGTACGCGCAGATTCGTCTGTCGTCCGGCGAATTGCGCATGGTTCGTCAGGAATGCATGGCCACCATCGGTGCCGTGTCTAACCCAGACAACTCCAACCAGAACTTCGGTAAAGCCGGCCGTATGCGTCACAAGGGCATCCGCCCAACTGTCCGCGGTGTTGCTATGAACCCGATCGATCACCCACATGGTGGTGGTGAAGGTCGGACCTCGGGTGGCCGTCATCCGGTTACACCATGGGGCAAGGGCACCAAGGGTAACAAGACCCGCAAGGCCAAAGCTTCGGACAAACTCATTGTCCGGTCGCGTCACGCGAAGAAAGGGCGCTAATCCATGGCACGTTCTATTTGGAAGGGCCCCTTCGTTGACGGTTACGTCCTGAAGAAGGCTGAAAAAGCTAAAGAATCCAGCAAAAGCGAAGTGATCAAGATCTGGTCGCGCCGCTCGACGATCTTGCCACAGTTTGTTGGCCTGACGTTCGCTGTTTACAACGGTAAAAAGCACATCCCGGTCAACGTAACCGAAGAGATGATTGGTCAGAAGTTCGGCGAGTACTCGCCAACCCGGACCTATTATGGTCACGCAGCCGACAAGAAAGCGAAGAGGAAATAAGCCATGAGCACGGAAAAGAACCCCCGTCGCGTGGCGGAAAATGAAGCAATGGCGATTTCGCGCATGCTTCGAACCTCGCCGCAGAAACTGAATCTCGTTGCTGGTCTGATCCGCGGCAAAAAGGTTGATAAGGCGCTTGCCGAATTGACCTTCTCGAAGCGCCGGATCGCTGGTGACGTGAAGAAGTGCCTGCAGTCGGCTATCGCCAACGCAGAAAACAACCACGGTTTGGACGTCGACAGCTTGATCGTCTCTGAATCATGGGTTGGTAAAAACCTGGTAATGAAGCGCGGTCGTCCGCGTGCTCGTGGCCGTTTCGGCAAAATCATGAAACCGTTCAGCGAGCTGACGATCATCGTGCGTCAAGTCGGGGAGTCTGCATAATGGGTCAGAAGGTCAATCCGATTGGCATGCGTCTTCAGGTCAACCGTACCTGGGACAGCCGCTGGTTCGCTGAATCGAAAGATTACGGCAACCTGCTGCTAGAAGACCTCAAAATGCGTGCATTCATCCATGAAGAGTGCAAGCAAGCCGGCGTCAGCCGTGTGATCATCGAACGTCCGCACAAAAAGTGCCGCGTCACGATCCACACAGCACGTCCAGGCGTGATTATCGGCAAAAAAGGTGCAGACATCGAAGGTCTGCGCAAGAAGTTGTCGGTTTTCACCAAGTCCGAACTGCACTTGAACATCGTCGAAGTGCGCAAGCCAGAGCTTGACGCTCAGCTTGTGGCAGAATCGATCGCACAGCAGATGGAGCGTCGCGTTTCGTTCCGTCGTGCCATGAAGCGTGGCGTTCAAAACGCGATGCGTATGGGCGCACTGGGCATCCGTGTGAACGTTGCTGGTCGTCTTGGCGGTGCCGAGATTGCCCGGACCGAATGGTACCGTGAAGGCCGTGTGCCATTGCACACCCTGCGCGCTGACATCGACTATGCTCTGTCCGAAGCTTCGACTGCCTATGGCATCATCGGGGTGAAGGTCTGGATCTTCAAAGGCGAAATCCTTGAGCATGATCCACAAGCCCATGATCGCCGTCTTGCCGAAGCGCAAGAAGGTGCAGCACCGCGTTCGCCTCGCCGCGACCGCGAACGCGCGTAAGGGAGAAGACAGATGTTGCAACCTAAACGGACTAAGTTCCGCAAGCAGCACAAAGGCCGTATCCACGGCGAAGCGAAGGGCGGCTTCTTGCTGAACTTCGGCTCCTTTGCGCTGAAAGCCACTGAACCAGAGCGTGTGACGGCTCGTCAGATCGAAGCGGCCCGCCGCGCGATCACCCGCCACATGAAGCGTCAAGGCCGTGTCTGGATCCGGATTTTCCCGGATGTCCCAGTCTCTGCCAAGCCCGTCGAAGTGCGTATGGGTAAGGGTAAAGGTTCGACTGACTATTGGGCAGCCAAGGTCAAGCCGGGCCGTATCATGTTCGAGATCGACGGCGTGTCCGAAGTGATCGCACGTGAAGCCCTGCGTCTGGGAGCGATGAAGCTGCCAGTCACCACCCGCGTCGTGGCAAAAGAAGACTGGTAAGGTTTTTGCGCTAGCGCAAAAACCAGTGCGGTATAGCGAGTTTCAACGAAACTCGCGGGCCGTCACCCGGATCAAAAAAAAGCCCTCACTGGAAACGGTGGGGGCTTTTCCACTAAACCCCATTCGCCACCCCTCTTTCGACAGGAACCCCATCATGGCCGAAATCTCATCCCTCTTCGTCACCCGCCTCTACCGCGCTGATTTGAATGAATTGGCCAAGAAAAAGGTCGATTACGCCGAACTTGCCGCATCCTGTGACGCGATTGCCGAGGATGACGAGGCGGGTCAGGAATGGTGTGAGGCGAACGGCTATCCCGGCTATACCAGCTATGCCAGCTTGAACGACCTGCCATGGCGGTTCCCGATTTTCGCCGATCTGGAAAAAGCCTTGGACAAACATGTCGCAGCCTTTGTCAAAGACCAATGCTTTGATCTGGGTGACCGCAAACTGAAATGCGGGTCGTTCTGGATCAACATCCTGCCCGAAGGCGGCATGCACGCCAGCCACATCCACACCCATTCGGTGATTTCCGGCACCACCTATGTGTCGATGCCAAAGGGCACCAGCGCCCTGAAACTGGAAGACCCCCGCCTGCCGATGATGATGCACGCCCCGTTGCGCACCAAGAAGGCGGGCCAAGAATTGCAGAGCTTCGTCTATGTGAAACCCGTCG
>JAAFIJ010000122.1:0-6425 GCA_013298675.1 Rhodobacterales bacterium
ACAGCTGCCCGCATTCCGGCGTCCGGTCCCTCGCTTGGCGCGCTGTGCAGACAGATTGAATCGATGCGCAAACCAGTGATCGCGGCCATGCATGGCCACGCGATTGGCGAGGGGTTGGAGCTTTGTCTTGCGTGCCACTACAGGCTTGCAGATGACACGGCGCATTTGGCTTTTCCTGCGGTTACCTTTGGCATGCTGCCCAGTGGGGGTGCAACACAACGATTGCCACGTTTGGTGGGGGCAGAGCAGGCGCTGCGGCTATTGCTGGATGCCCAACCAATTGGTGCAGGACGCGCCATGCGGATTGGTTTGATTGATGAGGTGGTACCAGCAACCGAGATGGCAACCGGTGCTGGGTCTGGGGTTTTGGAACGGGCGGTTTCGCGGGCAGCAAATGGGGTTGCGTTGCGGCGCACGATGGCCTGCAGGGATGGTCTGCGCGATTCCAAGACCTATTTTTCCATTGTCAGCGATGAAAGGGCGCGCGCCGAAGGGCTGCGCAATGACGTCTGGGCCCGTATCGTCGATTGTGTCGAGGCGGCAGCTTTGTTGTCGCCAGATCAGGGTTTGGAATTCGAAACCTTTGCCGCGCAAGAACTTGCTGGCAGCGATGCGTCAAAGGCGCTGCGCCACGCGTTCGTTTCTGAACGCCGCGCAACGCGCCCTCCCGCGCTGCCCAAGACGACCCCGACCGTTTCCCTTTCATCCGTCGCCATATGGGGGGCAAGCGATTTTGCAATTGAGATTGCGTATCAATCCTTGTCCGCAGGCTTGGCTGTTGTGATGGCCGACCCACGGCGAGAGGCATTGGACAAATTCACATCCGAACTGACCAAACGGCAAACCGCCGCGGTTCATGACGGGCGGATGTCTTTGCAGGCGCAACAGGCGGATTTCATTAGGTTAAAGGTAACGCGCAGACCCGAAGACTTTGGAAGCGCTGACATCGTTTTTGTCAGTGCAAGTGCGCCCCCTTTGCCCCCGGGCCTTTATGAGACGCGTATAATTCTGCAAGGGGGCGGCGGCCCCGGCATCGATAGCGGGGTAGTTGCCGTCAATGCTGCACTTGCATCTGGGTTGATGTGTGAAGTCACTTTCGGTCTTGATGCATCGCCCACCAAGCGCCGCATTGCGCATGACTTTGCGCGCAAACTGAAATGGAAGACCATAGAGGTCGGTCCGGGTGGTCCAATAGAGTTGCGCTTGCGTCAAAATCTGTCTGCGGTCATTGGCCATCTCGGTCAAATCGGCCAGTCGCGAGAGGCGGTTTCACAAGCATTGCTCGGGTTTGGCATTGGAGTGACGATGCGGTCGCGCGCAAACCCAATGCCTGCCATGGGGGGACTGATCAACCTGTCAATCTGTGCGGGCATGGCGAATGAGGGTTTTCGGATGCTAGAGGAAGGGGTTGCGAAACGTCCCCTTGATATTGATGTCGTCGCGGTGCTGACGGGTTTCTTTCCAAAGTGGCATGGCGGCCCGATGTTTTGGGCACAAAAGACCGGTTTGCTTGGCTTGCGCGCACAGCTTGCGGCCCTCGCTGTTTCAGCGCCTGAACTTTTTACCCCAGCCCCTCTGTTGGGCCGTATGATTTCAGAAAACATCACCCTTGCGATGCTGAACAATCCGTGACTGGCGGCGCAAAGACGGCGAGATCGATTGGTCCTGTTACGACATCACCAGCGCCATGACGACCACCATCAGCCCCAGTCCCGATACGGCCAGCGCCGCCATGTTCAAGGCGACAGCCCGTTGCATTCCAGCACGCAGGTCCTGATCGTTCAGGTTCTGGCGGCGCAAACCGATCACCATCTTGATACAATAGGCCAAGGCGGCAACACCCAAAAGCGTCAGCCCGACACCAATCCAAAGTAAATATGCCATCGGTTTCTCTTTGTAGATCCGCTGTTGCGTCGAGCTTTCTTTTATCGATGTGCGGTTTCCAGCACAAGCAGACGAAACGGCGCGCGCTGATGCTTGAATGTGCCCCTGCGCATGGGTTAGGAAGACGGCCACATCAACCCATCCCTTCAACGAGGCCGATATGAGCAGCTCCCCCGATGCATATTCAGTAACCGCGGACGAGCTTCGCCAGTTTATCGAGCGTTTTGAACAGCTTGAATCCGAAAAGAAGGATGTTGCCGAGCAGCAAAAAGAGGTGATGGCCGAGGCCAAGGGCCGTGGTTATGACACCAAAGTGATGAAGCAGATTATTGCCCTGCGCAAACGCAAGCCCGACGATATTGCCGAAGAAGAGGCAGTGCTTGAAATGTACATGGCTGCCTTGGGCATGAAGTGACCCATATGAAACGATCGGCAGCGCGCCTTTGCGCTTGCGCTGCCGGTGACCAGCTTTGCCGCGATGTGACCCGGCAGCGTTGATGACTTAGGGTGCCAGAAATGTAATCTCGCTCATCTGGGCGATGATGGCCACGTCGTCGGCATAGTTTTCGGACAACTCTTGGACCATGTCTTCGGTCCAACCGGGCATTTCCACCTCAACTTCGACCTTTTCTGGCAAGGCAAACTTGTCAAGAAACGCCGCAACGATCTTGCGGCGTTGTTCAATGGATTGGTTGGGCCGATTGTCCAGATAGTCTTCCAGCCGGGTCATGCCCTCAGGTGACATGATAGAACTTAGCAAGTCTTGTTCACCCGCAAAAACCGTTTCGCGCGGCAGGCCTGTTACGGCACGCAAAATCTCTGGCCAAATCAGGGGCGTATCTTCATCGCACCAGACAGTCAGGTTCGCGTCTGGGTTGGCCGTCAAGATGCGATCAATCACATCGGTCCAATTCAGATCGAACAGGTCGGCACCAGCAAGGAACTCCGCGTAATTTGGTGACCCCATGCGTTGATAGAGCGCGGGCAGAAAGCTTGCAGGATTGCGTATGGCAAGAAAGAATTCTGCCTCAATATCGGGGAAAATCTGCGAAAAGGCGCGCACCCGCTCGCCTGCGGCGGGGTAGAGCGTGTTCTTCAAAACCCAAGGCGGCAAGGACAAAAAGCTGTCCCAACTTAGGATCAGCCGTTCAGCGCTGCCTTCTTCCATGATCTGGTCCAAGATGATGGCCTGCTTGTCGGTAGAGGCCGCAGTTCCCTTTAGCTCTACCGCCGTATCGCGCAACAGGTTGCGATAGCGTTTGGGCCCCGGAACCGCGACACCCTGCTTTGACAAAAGGTCGCGGTTTTTCAACAGGCAACGCAAAAGGCGCTCTTCGTCGGTAAAATGAGCCCCGAGATGATAGGCAATCCGCATGTTTTTCCATTCGGAACAGGTGTTTTCAACACTTACTTTATAGTGGCTTTTCTGGACAGCGAAACAGCTTTCCTGTAGTGCGGGTAAATGTTTGCCAAGCAAAAGAGTCGGAATATGGGCTGGACCGCGAAGTTTCGCGGCTTGAGAGGCTGGACATTTGGGGCGATTGCCATCGCGATCGTCGTAATATCCCCGATTTTTTCGGTGCTTTGGTTGGCGTTTCATCCGGTCGAGAACATCTGGCCACATCTGATGGCCAGCGTGATGCCGCGTTACATGGCAACGACGTTTCAATTGATGCTTGGGGTGGGCTTGCTTGCAGTCGTAATGGGGACGGTGCCGGCTTGGCTGACCAGCTTGTATGATTTTCCAGGGCGCAGGTTTCTGGACTATGCGTTGTTTTTTCCACTCGCGATTCCCGCCTATGTGGGGGCCTATGCGCTTGTGGATTTTTTGGAATACGCAGGGCCTTTGCAGTCTGCGATTCGCACTACCTTTGGGTGGAAAGATGCGCGCGACTATTGGTTTCCAGAGATCCGCAGCGTTTGGCTCGCGTCTCTGGTGCTGGGATCGGCGCTCTATCCCTACGTGTATTTGTTGGCGAGAGCGGCCTTTCGCGGGCAATCTGGCGGCGCATATGAGGTTGCACGTGCCTTGGGGCAGGGGCCTTGGGGAGTTTTCTGGTGTCTTGGCCTGCCCTTGGCGCGGCCTGCGATTGCCACAGGTGTCGCGCTTGTCATGATGGAAACCGTGGCTGATTTCGGCACAGTTCAGCATTTTGGTGTTCAGACCCTGACGACAGGCGTCTTTTCAACCTGGCTGAACGGGAACAATGCGGGCGGCGCTGCGCAAATTTCCTGTGTTATTTTGACGGTAATTCTGATCCTCGTGGCAATGGAGCGCAAAGGCAGACGCAACGCGCGCTTTTATGCAGCGTCGCGGGCGTCAAGGCCAGTGGTGCGCCACACCCTTTCAAGCAGGGGGTCTGCTTTGGCCGTTTTTGCTTGCTCCATTCCTGTGCTGCTTGGCTTTGTTTTGCCGCTAGGCGTGATGGCAGCACATGCTTTTTCCAACCTCAACGTCTGGGTGTCACCGGGGCTGTTCGATGCGGCGTTTAATACTGTCATGGTGGCCGGAACGGCGTCTCTGGTCACGGTTGGGGCGGCGGTGTTTTTGGTCTATGCGTTGCGACTTGCACCCAGAGGTGTCGCGCGCACGGTCTTACCTTTAACCAGCCTTGGCTATGCGGCACCAGGTGCGGTTTTGGCGGTGGGCATCTTGATCCCACTCGCAGCACTTGACCATAAACTGGCCGATGCGGTGCAGGCCATGACCGGGGTTGATCCGGGCCTTTTGCTGACAGGTACCGCGACGGCGATCATTCTGGCCTATGTCGTGCGATTTTTCGGCATCGCCCAAGGGGCGGTTGACACGGCTTTGGGACGCATCCCGCCGTCTTTGCCGATGGCTGCGCGGTCGCTTGGCCAAACCACAAGCGGTACTTTGCGCCGTGTGCATTTGCCGCTGATTAAGGGGTCACTTGCCTCGGCCTTGCTGGTGGTGTTCGTCGATTGCGTCAAAGAACTGCCCGCGACCTTGCTGCTGCGCCCGTTCAATTTCAGCACTCTTTCGACTCGCGTCTACGAAATGGCAAGTCTGGAGCAACTGGATCAAGCGGCCCCTGCCGCACTTTTGGTGATTGGGATGGGCCTGGCGGCGGTGGCTTTGCTCGCACATACGACAAGAACGCACTAAACACACTTGCAGGTTTTGCCCGACACCGTTATTTGAAGCCTCACTGCCCTTATAGCTCAGCTGGTAGAGCACCTGATTTGTAATCAGGGGGTCTCGGGTTCAAATCCTGATGGGGGCACCATTTCCTTATAGTTAAGACGCTTCTTGCGGCCAACGGTGGGCAGTTTCGTTAGGCAATGCTAGGGTTTACCTTAGATCAGGCATGCAAAGGATAGATCGTGGATCATCAAGGCGTTATCGTTGTGACGGGTGCGGGTTCGGGCATTGGGCGTGCCACGGCGCAGACATTTCTTCAGGCGGGATGGAACGTGGCACTGGCGGGGCGCCGGGTTGAACCGCTTGAAGAGAGCGCCTTGGGGGCCGAAAATGCCATAGTGCACGCCTGTGATGTGGGCGACGCTGCCTCTGTCGCCGGGCTGTTTTCCGCTGTGGTTGCCAAATGGGGCCGTGTGGATGTCTTGTTCAACAATGCCGGCGTTTCTGCCCCAGCGGCCGCGATTGACGAGATCGATGTTGACCGCTGGCTGGACGTTTGTCGTACCAATATCACCGGCAGTTTTCTATGTGCCCGCGCCGCCTTTGCGGTGATGCGCGTGCAAGCGCCTATGGGTGGGCGGATCATCAACAATGGATCGATCTCGGCCCATGTGCCGCGCCCGGGTTCTGCCCCCTATACGATGTCGAAACATGCGGTCACCGGGTTGACGCGCACTTTGGGGTTGGACGGGCGTGCCTACAACATCGCGTGCGGACAAATCGATATCGGCAATGCGCTGACCGATATGGCACGCAGCTTTCCCCAAGGGGCCAAGCAGGCGGATGGGTCAGTCAAGGCCGAGGCGACGATGGACGTGATGCATGTTGCTCGCGCGGTTTTGCAAATGGCACAATTGCCATTGGATGTGAACGTGCCGTTCATGACCCTTATGGCGCGCGATATGCCTTATATTGGTCGCGGCTAAGCTTGTTCGACATGTGTTGTGTCACTGGACTGTCACCTGCCTTTGGCTATGATGCCCCAAAATCGGACTGCCTAAATTCCTAATTGGAGCTGCGACATGCGTCATTCTGCTTTTACTGCCACGGGCAAATTTTGGCGCGGCAATTTGCATACCCATTCCACCCGGTCTGACGGTGTCCTTTCCCCTGAAGAAGTTTGTCGTCGTTACCGTGCAGAAGGCTATGATTTCATTGCGTTGACCGATCACTTTGTTGGCCTTTGGGGCTATCCGATTGTGGACACGACCCCGTTTCGTCATCCTGATTTCACCACCATTCTGGGGGCTGAACTGCATTCGGGTGCGATGGAAAATGGCGAGTTGTGGCACATTTTGGCTGTGGGTCTTCCGCCAGATTTTGCTCCTTCAAACAGTCCTGATTTCATCGCGCGGCCAGATCAGGAAAGCGCGCC
>JAAFIJ010000122.1:6435-7562 GCA_013298675.1 Rhodobacterales bacterium
TATTGCCCATCCGCAATGGTCGGGGCTGACGCTTGCAGATGCACGTAAAATCACGGCGGCGCACGCGGTTGAAATCTACAACCACGGTTGCGCCACGGGCTGTGACCGCCCGGATGGGTTTTCCATCGCAGATCTTTTGCTGACCGAAGGGCGGCACCTGACGATGATTGCGACCGACGACGCCCATTTCTCAGAGCCAGACCATTTTGGCGGCTGGGTGATGGTCAAATCTGATGAGAATGAACCTGAGGCGTTGCTGCGCGCGCTGAAAGCGGGGAATTTCTATTCAACCCAAGGGCCTGAACTGCGCGACGTCCGCATTGAGGGTGGCAAAGTGATCGTCGAATGCTCGGCTGCCAGCTCTGTCGTGGCAATCGGTTGGGGGACGGGGGCCAAAGCCGTGCACGGCCATTCCATGACGCGCGCAGAGGTGCCTCTGGAGCGGTTGCTGAATTCGCCTTGGGTCCGCGTGGCGGTCATTGATGCGGCGGGTAAGCGGGCATGGTCCAACCCGATCTGGTTGGAAGGTCAGGGCAAGAACCCGCGCGTTTAACCTGCCCAAAGGCTGGGCAGGCGGCGGTAATCAGGCCGCGCGCACGACCGGGCATTCAACAAAGGTGTTGCGCAATTGCAGGGCCGCAGAGTTGCGGATTTTCTGCCATTGCCAGCCCTTTGGCGTTTCCCAAGCGTCAAGGGTGTCAATAAAGCCCGCGTCGCACAGATCCTGCCCAAGCTTGGCAAAGTCGATCTCGGCAAAGCTGCCCCAGCTTGGGTTCTTGTAATTTTCACGCGCCCAAATCCGGTTGATCCGGTCGATCACCAACGGCATCCGCCCGGTAAATCCAGTGACTTGCGGCAATATATCAGTGGCCCCCTCTGTCCGGCGCAAGACGATGGCAAGGTCTTGCTCTGGTCTGCCGACAAACCCGAACATATGCAGCGCCGAGCTGTCTGGCGCCACGATCTTTTCGGCCCCCAAATAAGTGGCGATCTGATCCTGTATCGAATGGCGTTCGGGCATGTAGGCGACATATCCTTGGCGTTCCAGATTGCGTTGCAGCACCTGTTCGGCAAACATTCCGCCGCGGCGCAATCGGTAGCCTAGGCGCGACAAATACAGCCGCTCT
>JAAFIJ010000124.1 GCA_013298675.1 Rhodobacterales bacterium
CGGCACAGTCGGCTGGGATCATCAGCATCAGCGCATGACGGGTGAACCGGACATCCGCTGCACCAAAAACCTGCCGCATCTCGGTGATCATGCTTTGCAGTTGGAATTCTACAAAAGCATAGCCTTTGATCACTTTGCCCCGATAAATCGAATAAGTTTCATAACTGATGCCCTCGTCTTCGACCAACACGTTCAAAATCGCTTCGTTGCTTTGGCCAATGCGCAATGGCACGACAACAAAAGGATCCTTGCACTGTGGCAATCTGAATTGGACGACTTTTTCCAGAATCATTCCCGGTTTCGCATGATTGGGTTCAACCGCTGCGCCCGAAGTCTGCAGCACCAAAAGCAAGGCTTGGTCAATCTGGCGTTGTTCTGTGCGTAAAGTGCTTGGACGGGACAGCGCGTTCGTGGCCCAGATGACCCAAAGCGCCACAAGAAACAACATGGCAAGTCCGGGCAAGATCAGGTTGGCTGGCTTCATTCTTCGGCGCGCCCGGCCCACGTGGCCGAAATATAGCCGCCGGCCAATATTGCAGCCGTTTGCAAAAACCATGCGATCATCAAACCCGGGGCACTGCCGTCGGTGCCGTGCCAGAACACAAACAACTCTTCGCTCCAACCTGTCAGCACCAATCGCGTGATGTTGATCACAGTTGCCAGAACGCCAGTGGCCAAAATGGCCAAAGCATCAAATCGAGTCAAAGTTGTGCGCACGCGCATCGCCCAGCCCACATGAACTGCGATTGCGACCGAGACACCGGCAAAGGACGAACAGGCACCCACCAACAAAATACGCAACCCGTCGGGGGCGGTAAATCCGGCATCCGTCCACAGCGTTTCAGGCCTGATCAGCGAAAACGCGAGTCCCAGCAGATACCGGTCAATTTGCAGGATCGGATCAAGGAAAACACGGAAAACAATCGGAGCCAGACATAAATGTCCCGCCAAAGCCAACAAACAAATACCTGCCGCCCGAAGGTCTCTGTCAGTGCTTTCGCGTAGCAAAATAGTCGCGCCAAGCCCACCGAAACCCGCACCAATGCCAACGGCAGAAGGCACAAACGCCAATCCGATAGATGCCGCCGCAAGCGCGAACGCGCCTGCGATGTCTGTAGCGGTGAATGGCAGCATCGAACTGCTTCTTAACAGTCGCCAAACTGCTACCGCAAGAACGGCGAAACTTATGACATCAACATTGCTCAGGCGAATGAGAAAAAGTTCGAAATTCCCAAACCCCAAAAGCCTTGCAGCCAAAAGGATGCTTAGGCCGCATAGCAACGCGGCATACAGGTCTATTCGTCGCCTCGTCACAGCCCAGATCGACCCAGCGCTGTGATCAGCCGCGATTGCGCATGCGCTTAACGGCCAGATATCCACCATAGACGACAGCAGCGCCGACAATACCTACAGGGCCAAGTGCACCTGCCAGCGGCAATGGCGTCACCACGCCTGCAACAGCAGGAAGCGTCATTGCCACCAAAGTGGCGCAGCTTAAAGAAAGGATTTTCGATGTCATGGCAGGTTTCCTACAATTAACGCTAAGACAAACTGTATAGAACGGTCATAGCAGACCTACTTTTTCGCATTGCTTCCGTCAATTGGATTGCAACGGTCAATCGAACACACCGCGGTCTTTTCGCCCGAATTGCGTCTAAACCGCGCGGTCCAAACGTGTGCTAAGATGAATCAGGCTTTCAGAGCTTTTTACCCCTGTCAGTGCCCCGATTTGATCCAGCACTTGGTCCAATACCTGGGTGTTCGATGCTGCAACCTGCAACAGCAAATCAAACCGACCCGAGGTGGTAAACACCCTCTCCACCTCTCCGAATGATTTCAACCGCGTCAAGATTGCCGCTTGGGTCCGTGGTTCTATCGTCAAAAGCACGCTTGCGCGCAAGCGACCTTGGCGCGCGGCCTCTCCTAGTTTCAGGGTGTATCCCGCGATGATTCCGCTGGTTTCCAGCCTTTCCAGTCGCGCCTGAATTGTAGAACGCGCGACCTTAAGGCGGCGTGCCAGAGTCGCCACAGACATCCGTGCATCGGCCCCCAGAAGGGTCAAAATGTTTCGATCAAGCTCATCCATACAATTTGCCTTGCCACTTCGTCATTATGACGACGATTCACTACTATTATATAGTTTTGTTCGGTGGAATTGTCACGCATATGCGGCATCCTAAGTTGCAGGAAAAGGGCGGCTCATACGCACCTTACCTGGTTGGAAAAATCTCGCAGGAAGCCCTGACCAAAACGCGGCCCAAAACAGGCACTTCGCCCGGACTAGGCCACGACAGGTAACTTGCATCTTGTTGGCAGAAAGGATCACGCCGATGGGACTGTCCAAATCTATCTGGGCCAATCCGACCGAATTCTTGCGCGCTCAGTCTCCGGAAAACCCGGTTCTGTTCTTTGCGCCCTCGGCAGCGCAGGCTGTTGCTCGCCGTTTTATTGATGGATTTCCGGGTCTTGTGACCTATGCCGTCAAATCGAACCCCGGCGAAGAAATGATCGAAAACCTTGTTGCCGCGGGCATCAAAGGGTTCGACTGTGCCTCGCCGTTTGAGATTGACCTGATCCGCCGCTTGGCGCCGGATGCGGTGATCCATTACAACAACCCTGTTCGTTCGCGCACAGAGATTGCCTTGGCGGTTGCGCGCAACGTCAAGTCATACTCGGTGGATTCCAAGTCGGAATTGGCAAAGTTGATTGAAATGGTGCCGGTTGCGGACACTGAAATTTCTGTGCGTTTTAAACTACCGGTCTCTGGGGCCGCGTACAACTTTGGCGCCAAGTTCGGCGCAACTGCCGAAGTGGCAGTCGAATTGTTGAGCACAGTAGCCGCAGCGGGATATATCCCGTCAATCACCTTCCATCCCGGTACACAATGCACTGATCCGGCAGCATGGGCGTCGTACATCCGCGAAGCGGCTGAGATTGCGCGCAAGGCTGGGATCAAAATCGCCCGACTGAACGTCGGCGGCGGTTTTCCAAATCATCGCGCGGTGGGAATACTGCCGCAATTGGATGCCACTTTTGAAACGATAGGCCGCGTCGCACGAGAAGCCTTTGGTGACGCTTTGCCGGCGTTGATCTGTGAGCCAGGGCGTGCGCTGTGTGGCGACGCATTTACGCTGGCTGCAAGAGTGAAGTCGGTTCGCGACGGCGTGCATGTTTTCCTGAACGACGGGATATATGGCTCTCTGCTTGAGCTGGGGCAGATCGGGATCATCGACCGTATCGAAGTGTTGGACCCGCAAGGGAACCATCGCACAGGTGCTGTGCATGGTTGGATTTGCTTTGGTCCAACTTGCGATTCTATCGACCGTCTGCCAGGCGATGTCCCTTTTCCAAGTGACATCACCGAAGGTGACTATGTGATTGTGCATGGTATGGGGTCGTATTCGACGGTGACCAACAGCCGTTTCAACGGTTTTGGTGACTTGCACCGCGCCACTGTCCTGTCGCTCGACGTCTAAGGTCGCCCAATTCAGATAATCTGAAAAGCCGTCCTTGTTTGGGTTCCCCCGGGCAAGGACGTCAATCTGCTGACCGCATGAGCACGCCCAAACCCGTCATCAGAGGCAAGTTGGCGCGATCCGTACAGGTAACATGAAGGAATGCGGCCAAGATGGCGTTTTGACTGGATATTTTTATTGCCTGTGGTCGCTTAACCTGCATTAAAATAATTTCAACACTTCGGGCAGAGACTTGGCCTCGTCTACCCGCGATGATTGGAGATTTGTGTCGGTGATGCCCGCGTTCATTCCGCACTCGCCCAAATACAATTGCCTCGTCGCTAACACATATGTGCCAAGGGGCGGGCCAAATGCTTTTTGATCGTCTGCGCAGTTGGTTTCGCCCGCGCACCGCAGTAGAGGTTGAACCCGCATCCCCACCCGCACCGGGACGACAACGCGGGGTTGTTGACCATGTGATCATTTTGGACGGAACGTTGTCGACGCTTGAAAAAGGGCAGGAAGGAAACTGCGGTCTGCTGTTTCGACTGTTGACCGAGAACGGCATTTCCGCAAACCGGACAGTATACTACGAGCCGGGCCACCAATGGGACGGGTGGCGAAACTTTCCGGCATTGGCACAAGGCACAGGTATCAACGCCCAGATCCGTCGCGCCTATGGTTGGCTTGCATCGCACTACCGCGAAGGCGATCGGATTTATCTGTTTGGCTATTCGCGCGGGGCCTATGCCGTCCGATCTTTGGCGGGGGTAATCGACCGGATTGGGCTGCTAACGCGGCAAAATGCGACAGAGCGTATGGTGCGCCAATCTTATCGGCACTACAAAACAGGCCCGGACAGCCCGGCGGCACGCGCGTTTGCGGCCCTGTATTGTCACAGGTCCGCGCCCATTCAGATGGTTGGCGTCTGGGATACCGTCAAGGCATTGGGTGTGCGCTTGCCGCTTTTGTGGATGTTGACCGACAAACAGAGCGCGTTTCACAACCATCAACTGGGGGCATCGGTCCGTCACGGGTTTCACGCGCTTGCGATTCACGAAACACGCGCGGTGTTTGACCCTGTCATGTGGGAATGCCCGGAAGGGCGTGAGAGCACGGTTCAGCAAGTGTGGTTTCGCGGTGCACACGGCGATATTGGCGGCCATATTGGCCGATTTGTCGCATGTCGGCCGCTGGCAAATATCCCTTTTGTGTGGATGATGGAAAACGCTGAACGTGTTGGGCTGTTGCTGCCTGCAGGTTGGGTAGCGCGGTTCCCTTGCGACCCCAAGGCGCCAATGGTTGGCACCTTTCGTGGGGTGGGCATGATCTTTTTGTTGCGCCGAGCACGGGTCATTGGCCGCGATCGGTCTGAAAGTATCCATGAAACAGCACAGGGACAAAGGCCGTTTAGCTGGACCCCATGGCCGTTGACGCGCCTCTACTAGGCCGCGTTCTGTAAATTTCTGTCTTGAGCTCGGTCAGCGAAGCAGGTTCGCATAGACCCAAACCAGCGCCATCAAAATAGGCTGGTGGACAAGATAGATGACCAAGCTGTGTCTGCCCGGCCATGACAAGCTTTGCATAAGTTGCGAGGGCGCTTGGCGTTCTCGATTTTGCACAAAGCCAAACCGAAGTGCCAGTTTGGCGCAAGCAAGCCCGATAAGGAACGGCCCCAGCCATGGAAAGATTGGTTCAAAATCAACCGTTTGTGGGCGGTATGTCGACAATCCCACAATGGTCAGCCACCATGCATCAAACATCGTTGAACG
Organism: Rhodobacterales bacterium; assembly: GCA_013298675.1. GTDB lineage: Bacteria > Pseudomonadota > Alphaproteobacteria > Rhodobacterales > Rhodobacteraceae > JAAFU01. Next base: position 5,228 of record JAAFIJ010000124.1, read on the forward strand.
CAGTGCATAAGAGCCGAAAATCAACGCCGCGCCGATCGTTGCGGTCAACACGGGTGGTATTCCTAGAAATCCCAACCCCAGAATGCTGAACAAGGCAATCGCATGCAAAATGCCGAAGAACACATAATACTCTGGCATCGCGAGTTTGGTCCCAAGGGTCACAAGGGCTGCTGCGCCAGCGATCTTGATCCATCTGCGCCAAAACGCAGGCCATCGAATATGGGTACGATGGGCAAGCGCAAGTCCGAACCCGGCCAAAAACAAGAAGCTGCCGGCCACAGCGCGGGCGTGGTAAAAGAAGTAACCTTGGGTGACCAGTTCTGGCGGTGCCAAACCAAACATCACAAGATCATAGGCGAAATGAAACATTACCATTCCCGCCAGCGCAAGCGTGCGGGCGCAGTCGATTTCAACGATCCGGTGGGTAGATTGCAGCGCGTCTTTCATGAAGGGCAGTAATGCCTTGAACAGGAGCACGCACAATAAGAAAAGCGAGGGGCCGCAATTCGGCCCCTCATTTTACAGTGATCAGCGGTGCCGCACGTCGACATAGTCGCGCTTTGGCTCGCCGATATACAGCTGTCGCGGGCGGCCGATTTTCTGGTTCTTCTCTGCGATCATTTCTTTCCACTGCGAAATCCAACCAACTGTGCGCGACAACGCAAAAATCGGAGTGAACATCGAGGTTGGGAAACCCATGGCCTCTAGGATGATGCCAGAATAGAAATCGACATTCGGGTAAAGCTTTTTGGAGATGAAGTAATCGTCCGACAATGCGATCCGCTCCAATTCCTTGGCGACTTGCAGCAACGGGTTGTTGGCGATACCCAAAAGCCCCAAAACCTCATCCGCGGATTCTTTCATCACTTTGGCTCGGGGGTCGAAGTTTTTATAGACGCGGTGGCCAAAGCCCATCAACCGGAAGCCAGATGTCTTGTCCTTGGCTTTGGCGATGTATTCCGGAATGCGGTCGACCGTTCCTATTTCGCGCAGCATTTCAAGGCAAGCCTGGTTCGCGCCACCATGCGCCGGGCCCCACAAACACGCGATGCCTGCGGCAATGCAAGCAAACGGGTTCGCGCCCGAAGATCCTGCAAGACGCACGGTCGAGGTCGACGCGTTTTGTTCGTGGTCGGCATGGAGCATCATGATGCGGTCCATCGCCTTTTCCAAAATTGGGTTGACCACAAAATCCTCGGCCGGGACGGCAAAGCACATGTGCAGGAAATTTCCGGGATAGGACAACGAATTCTTCGGATAAACAAAGGGTTGACCGACAGAGTACTTGTAGGCCATTGCCGCAATGGTCGGCAACTTGGCGATCATGCGAATGGCTGCAACCTCGCGTTGCCATTCATCGTTAATGTCCAAACTGTCATGGTAGAAAGCAGACATCGCCCCGACCACACCCACCATCGTGGCCATTGGGTGCGCATCGCGCCGGAAACCACGGAAGAAGTTGTGCATTTGCTCATGCACCATGGTGTGGCGGGTCACGCGGCTTACGAAATCTTCCAACTGGGCGGCATTCGGCAGTTCACCGTAAAGCAGCAAAAAGCACATTTCCAAAAAGTTTGATTGATTTGCCAGCTGTTCGATCGGGTAGCCGCGATGCAGCAATTCGCCCGCGTCGCCATCAATAAAAGTAATCGCACTTTCGCAAGCGGCGGTCGAGGTAAAGCCGGGGTCAAAGGTGAACACATCGGCTTCGGCGTAGAGTTTGCGAATATCCAGGACATCCGGCCCCAAGACTGGCGACATCACGGGCAATGAATAGGACTTTCCGTCCAGAGTTAGCGTTGCGGATCTGTTCGCTTCGGTCATCAGTATTCCCCCAATTTGGTGCCCGCCCTCAAACGAGGGGGCAGCAGCAGCGTTAAATTCGGCGGGGACGGTGGCTTATTCAGCCATAGCATCCATAAGCCGTGCAATTGTCTCTTCCTGACCGATGACAAGCATCATGTCATAAACACTGGGAGTCGCACTCCGCCCAGCCAAGGCCGCACGAATAGGTGCCGCAAGCTTGCCAAATCCTATCCCATTTTCAGCAGCAATTTCAGGCAAGATCGACTCAAGTACGGCTTTTGTCCAGCTAGCACTTTGCAAGCGCGGCGTCAATGATTTCAGTATACCACGGGATACCGAATCAAGAGATTTTGCCGAAGCCTCATCCATTTGTATTGGCCGCGAAACCAACATAAAGTGTGATTTTTCAATAAGTTCCGGAAGAGTCTTTGCGCGATCTTTCACACAGTAAATGCCCTTCATCATGACACTTTTTTGGGGAATGGTCAGATCAGGCAAGTCTGCGGCGATCAGATATGCGTCAAGTTC
>JAAFIJ010000125.1:0-2137 GCA_013298675.1 Rhodobacterales bacterium
CGTGACCTGCCACCCCAATTCCGTCACCTCATAGGTCACACCAGACCGCCCTGCCCCCTTGCGGATCACCAGCCCCGCCCCGATCAGCTTGCGCAAGGAATACTGGATATTTGGCACATCATCACGGTTGGTCAGACGCGCCAGTTCCTTGACCGATTTCGGCCGCTCATTCATCCTGATAATGTGCAAAAGCGCGTTCTCTGGCCCCGTTGCTGCCAGATCGACCACTGAGGCCAGACATTCCGACTGCCACCGGCCGAATCCTTCAAAAGCGCGCATCAGCGAAAACTCAAGTTCGGTTGCGTCAACTTCTTCGGCACTTTGCGCCAGATGCCACCGATAATCTAAGGTTGAATTCCCCTCATCAGCCTGAGTTCTCACGGTTTTTTCCGCCATTTCGTGCTCTCCTTTTTCCGGTCAAAATGGGCGCACAAATCCGTTGACGCAATGAAATTTTAGAATAGACTTTAAATCATAAAATTAATCTTAAATCCACGGATGGAGTCTGCCATGACCAAAAACCCGATGCTGTCGGGCGACAGCTTTCGCTTGGGCACTTTTTCCTCGAACTGCTCTTCAGGTATGACACCTACGAAAATCGCCGAACGCTGGGACAACAGCTGGGATAACAACCTGGCTCTGGCCAAGATGCTGGACGATGCTGGGATCGACTTCATGCTGCCCATCGCGCGCTGGATTGGGTATGGCGGCGAAACCGATTTCCACGGTGGAGTTCTAGAGACGATGACTTGGGCTGCGGGCCTGCTGGCGGCCACCAAGAATATCGCGGTCTTTGCCACCATCCATACCGCCGCCAACCATCCCGCCGTAGTGGCCAAGCAGATCGCGACCATCGACCAGATCGGCCATGGCCGCGCAGGGCTGAACATTGTCGCTGGGTGGAACAAACCGGAATATGAGGCACTTGGCCTGACCCTGCCCGCTGATCACGAATCCCGATATGCCTACGCGCAGGAATGGTTCGATCTGGTCCGCAAACTTTGGAGCTCGGATACCCATTTCGACTGGGACGGTAAGTATTTCACGGCCAAGAAGATCAAAGTAACCCTGCGCCAGTGCGTGGATCGGTTCCGATCATCAACGCGGCAGGCAGCCCGCAGGGCCGTGAGTTTGCCACCGACAACGCAGACTTTCTGTTCACCCCCGCGATTGATCTGGAACGCTCCAAGGTTGAGATCGCAGAGCTGAAGGCGCAAGCAAAGGCCAAAGGGCGCAAGGTGGATGTCCTGACCTTCAGCCACGTAATCTGCCGCCCCACCCGCGAAGAGGCCGAAGCCTTTGCCAAGCACACGGCAGTGGACAACGGCGATACCGAGGCGATCGACAATCTGGTCAATCTGCAATTCGCCCATGCCCACAGCTTTCCGCATGACTTGCTGGCGCAGATCAAACATTTGTTTGCTTTGGGCCATGGTGGCTTCCCGCTGATCGGCACGCCGGATGATGTGGCGGCAGGGATCATCAAACTTCATGCCACGGGCTTTGTCGGCACCACGCTGTCTTTTGTGGATTACATCAAGGAATTTCCGTATTTCCGCGACACTGTGCTGCCGAAACTGAAAGAGGCGGGCATCCGTTAAACCAATTTTCCTTTGTTCAAATCCGGCCCCGATCACGCTTCGCAGCACAAAGCTGCGAAGCACAAAAGGACACGGCATGACCGAACCAACCTCCAAAGAGTTCCGTGACGCAATGCGCGCTTTCGTGGGCAACTGCAGCCTGATCACCACCGGAGAGGGCGAGGCGGCGACTGGGCTGATCGTAACCTCTGCCATATCGCTTTCGGCAGAACCGCCCTTGCTGCTGGCCTGCATCAACCGCTCATCCTCAAGCTGGCCTGTACTAAAGGACAGCGGCAAATTCGGTTGGTCCAGCCTAGGTGCCGCGCATCAATCGGTAGCCGAGCGGTTCTCTGGGTTTGGCGGCGTCAAAGGGTCCGCGCGCTATGAGGGTGCCACGTGGGAAACCGCGATCACGGGCATACAGTTGCTGGTCGGCGCTCCTGCCGCTTTTGCTTGCACCGTCGAAGAAATGATCGACCGCGCCTCGCATTCGATCCTGATCGGCCGTGTCCATGCCATCCGCACCACAGCGGATGCCGGCGCGTTGATCTACT